>DATBNA010000050.1:0-4758 GCA_036554545.1 Hyphomonadaceae bacterium | reverse complement strand
ACTGTGAAGTCGAGCGTCAGATGCTCGTTCGGCAAAAAGCCCTGCGCGTTGGCGCCGGGCGGCCAGTTCATCGACAGCACGGCCTTTGTGGCCTTGCCTTGCGGTATGTGCGCCCTGACCCAATCACGCGCACCGGCGCCGAGATTGACCGGCCAGAACGCCGTCACCTGCTGTGGCGTGATTGCGCCTGTACCGGTCGCATTGACGATCACGCCGATCTGGCGCGCCCCAGGCGGACCGTCGAACCAGAGCTCGCCCGAGGCGGCGGCGACGAGTTCGCCGGTCTGCGCCTTGAAGCTGGTGATGGTGATCTTCTGCATATCCGGCGACAGACTTGCGTCGATGTCCGCCGCCACGAACGGCCAGGGCGCCTCGAACACCGGCATCAGGCCAATTGAGAAGTTCTTGCCCGAGAGGCGGACAGGCGTCGGCCGGGTCTGGTCGCCCGCGATCAAGGCGGACGCGTCGAGCGTGCCGCTGAGCTCTCCCGTCAGCAGGTCCGAGTTGGCCTTCAGCGACTCCAGCGTGACGATTTTGGTGGCCGGGTCGTAGACCGCATCGATGGACAGGCCTTCGACCGCAAATTCGCGCGCGCCGATGCGACCGCGGCCGCTGACGTCCGACATGCCGATGCGCGTGCTCTGCAGGCCGCCAGCCTCTGTCGCCTCGATAGTGAAGGCGGCGTTTGCCGGCTTGCCCGAAGTGAAGTCATTCCCCGTGTAGCCAAAGACGTTCGCGATCGAGACTGGATCGACGCCCTCAAGCGAAAGCCGCCCGGTCGCCCGGCTGACCTGTCCGTCCGAGGCGAGTGAAATGACGATGCGGTTGGGCTCGGCCTGACCAGCGAGTTTCACATCGAGGTCGAGCGCGACGCCATCCGGCCCTGCGCTCCAGACGCCGGCGACCGGGTTGGCGCTCCACACGGAGCCTGCCTTCTGGTCCTGAACGGTGAGATTGAAGTTTCCGAGTTCGACGCGCTCGAACGAGCCTGCCGAGATCAGGGCGCGGATGGGAGTAGCAAGCGTTTCCCACTTGAGGTCCTTCAGCGGATCGAACGGCTTGTCGCTCGCAGGCTCCCGGGCGAGCACGATGTCGGCCAGCGACCACACCCCTTCCTTCGAGCGCACGACGGTCGCCCGGCCATCCAGCAGGCGCACCCGGCGTGTCTTGAAGCGGCCGGAGAGGAAAGCGCCAGCGTCCAGCGAGATCTCGGCGCGCTCGGCGCGGAACACGACCTGCTGCTTTGCATCGAGCGCCGTGAGGCCGCGGGCGACCGCTTCGATGCGGTTGCGGTCGCGCACCCATTCCAGCACCACACTCTCGATCTCGACCGGCTGGCCGCCGCGGGCGTCGCTGAGCGAGCTTTCGATCTGCGGCTTGATCAGGCCGAGGTCGAGCGGGCCTTGCGACAGCTTCCACGCCAGGAATCCTGCGCCGGCCAGAATCGCGAAGACGAGGAAGGCGAGGATCTCGAAGATCAGGAGCTTGGGCGAAACCCTCAATGCCTGGCTCCCGGGGGCGCAGCCGCCTGTCCCCAGATCCCGGTCAGGCGACACTTCACCCGGTTAGCTGGAAGGCGGTACAACGCTAGCATCCTTGACCAACAACATTGCGGACCGATTGTGACACACCCTCTGGAGGCGGGCGATCCGGCGCCCGATTTTGTCCTGCCAGCGACGAAGGGCGGCAAGGCCACCCTCGACGAGTATGCCGGAAAAATCCTGATATTGTTCTTCTACCCCAAGGACGACACCGAGGTCTGCACCCGGGAAGCAGTGGCCTTCAGCGAAGCGCAGTCGCGGTTCACGCGAAAGGGCGCGTCGATCCTCGGGGTCTCGCGCGACTCGCTTGCCGATCACAAGGCGTTCATCGCCAAGCACGGGCTCAAGGTCCGGCTGGGGTCCGACGAGGACGGGACCGTCTGCAACGCCTGGGGCGTCTGGCAGGAAAAGCAGCTTTATGGAAACAAGTTCATGGGCATCGTCCGGTCCACTTTTGTGGTCGGTCCGGACGGGGTGATTCTCCGGGTGTGGCGAAACGTCCGTGTACCCGGGCACGTGGATGCGGTGCTGCGATTTCTGGCTGAAGGGCGTTAACTAATCGCCCTCATTTTGCTCAATTCACGCGGCCTTAAGTGCAATCAGGTAGTCTGATGAATAGCGGCTGAAAAAGCTCGCTCTCAGGGGTTCGCTTGATTGAGTTTCTGGGGTATCCATTTTGCTGCCGGGCTTAATAATTGCGAGACAGGCAAACGGGGCTGAGTGGGGCTTGGCGCGTAAGCAGATTGATCGGGCAGCGTAAATGGCGGTCAAGCATCTGAAAGCTAAGACCCAGTCCTTCTTTGAGAAGGCCTTTCCCGAGCGTCAAATCTACCATCGCTCCGGTGGATCAGTTCGGTACGTCTCGATCTCGCCCTGGCGCCAGGCGATGATGGCCGGCCTCGCCACGCTGGTTGTCGGCTGGTGCCTGTTCGCGACTGTCGCCGTGCTGCTGCGTGGCCCCGCCATCGATTTCCAGACCGCCGGCAGCGACCGCAAGTCGGCTCGGCTCGAGCGCGACCTCCGTCAGGCCAAGGCGGCCGAGCAGACGGCCCTCGCGCTCCTGGAGAAGCGCTCCGAAGATTTCAACCGCGCCATGTCCGAGGCGGAAACCCGCCACAAGACGCTGAAGCGCGTCCTCGCAAACCTGCAGGGCCAGGACACGGCGGCGGCGACCGCCCTCAACGGCGACAACGCGACGCTGCTGGTCGACTCGACGATCGAAGAAGGCGATGCCCGCCAGAGCCGCCCCGAGCCGGTCATGTCGGTCGCCAGCGACACCGGCGGCTTCCGCGCCCGCACCGACAAGCTCATCCTGGAGCAAGCCTCCTTCCTAGACGAAGCCGAGGACGAGGCCGTCGAGCGCTCTGAACGCGCCCGCGGCATCTTCCGCCTGACCGGTGTTTCCGCCGCACGCGTGCTTGAGCAGGCCGGCATGGGCGGCCCGCTGGTCGAAGTTGGCGGTCTTGCCGCCGCCGACATCCCGGTCCCCAGCGACACGTTCGGCCGCCGCGTGTACGAACTCGAGGCGCGTCTCCACGAAGCCCAGCAATACGAGAAGGTCATCCACTCGCTGCCGCTCGGCGCGCCGGTGGCCCCGCCCTACCGGGAGACCTCGGGCTTCGGCTATCGCTCCGACCCGTTCAACCGCAAGACCGCCTTCCACGAAGGCGCTGACCTGGCCGCCTATTACGGCGCGCCGATCCTCTCGACTGCGCCTGGCAAGGTGACCTATGCCGGCACGCGCGGCGGCTATGGCCGCGTGGTCGAGATCGACCACGGCAGCGGTTTCAAGACGCGGTATGGGCACCTTAACTCTATTAGCGTAAAGACGGGTCAAGCCGTCGCGATCGGCCAAAAAGTCGGAACCATGGGGTCAACTGGTAGAAGTACAGGACCCCACCTCCACTACGAGGTATACTATCGCGGCAAGTCGTATGATCCGATCAAGTTTCTGAGGGCCGGCAAGCATGTTTACGAAGGGTAAGACTCCAGAGGCTCCGCCGCCGCCCGTGGCGCAGAAGCCCCTCATCCCGGAAGTCGCCCCCAAGCGCGCGGCGATGACATCCCGCGCCGGGCCGTCGATCATCTCGGCGGATGTGAAGATCATCGGCCATGTCAGCTCGCAGGGCGAACTCGACATCAACGGCACAATCGAAGGCGATGTGCGCGCCACGGCGCTCACCATCGGCGAGACCGGCGCCGTCAAAGGCGAAGTGATTGCCGAATCCGTCGTCGTCCGCGGCACGATCGAGGGCCGCATCCGCGGCCGCAAGGTGCAGCTCTGCACGGGCGCGAAGGTCCGTGGCGACATATTCCACGCCTCGCTGGCGATCGAGCCGAACGCCATCTTCGAAGGCGCCGTGAAGCATGCGCAGGATCCGATGGCCGAAGGCGTCGTTTCCGCGCCGAACGGCAACGGGCCGTCGACGTACTGATCAACGACAGACAGGAACAGACAAAAGGCCGCCCGCGAAGGCGGCCTTTTCATTTGTGCGCACAGCCTAGTTCCGTCCGATCGCCACCGGCGGCAACGTCTTCAGCGCCGCGAGGCCGTCGACGCTCATCTGCGCCCAGGTCTTGAACGCCGCTTCGAAGTCCGCGCGGTTGCTGAGCTTCGTGCGCCTCATGGCCCACGCCGAGTCTCCGATCTCGCGGCCATCGACGCCCTGGGCGAGCAAGGCGCCGCTCATCGAATCGCGCGCTTCAAGCACCAGTACGCCAGAGCCGCCTTCCTTCGAGTAGGTACGCACGTTGGACTTCTGAAAATCCGGCGCGGATACGTCGAGGTTGAGGATGTAGGTCTTGAGCCGCAGGACATCGGGGCCAGGCGTGGTCACGACCTGATAGCCGGCCTCCTGATAGGCTTTGGTGAAGACATCCTGGAAGCCCGACTGGGCGGCGGTGAGGATCCTGCGCGCTTCCTCGTCGGTGATGCGCTCGTTGAAATCGAAGTGCTTGTCGTTCCAGTCCTTCTGCCAGTTCTTTCGGAACGCGGCCTCTGTCGGATCGATCATCACTCTGGTGTAGGTCTTGAAGTCCGCTCCCGGGAGCAGCCAGGCCTCGTCGAACCTTTTGGTCTCGACCTTGTGGAGGCCGTTCCAGTCGCCCTGCCCCTTCATCTGCGCAATCGCCATCGGCGACGCCACGAGCACGAGCCCCGCAACGCCCATACGCGCCAGATGCTTCATGTGACGCTCCCGAAGCGTCAGTTCTGCGC
>DATBNA010000033.1:0-3535 GCA_036554545.1 Hyphomonadaceae bacterium | reverse complement strand
GCGGCGCCCGAACGGGCGACCTGGCGCGGCATCTGCGGCGGTTTCGGGCGGGCGAGGCGCGGCGGGCGCTTCACCGGCCGCGACGGAGTCGCCCGGCCGGAGAGTCCAAGACGGTGGACTTTGCCGATGACGGCGTTGCGGGTGACGCTTCCCAGACGCTTGGCGATCTGGCTGGCGCTGTGCCCCTCAGCCCAGAGTTTCTTGAGTTCAGCGACGCGTTCTTCGGTCCAGCCCATGAATTGATCTCCACAGCCTCAGAGAATCCGGCAAGACACAAGATATGGATTGTGCTCGCTGAATGCTCGCCCTCTTCAGCTAGGGATAGTAGCTGGGGGTGACGGCAGCGCAATATGCTGCGGCCATTGTCAACAGGTATATCAATATATTGGGCCTTTCCCTGTCGACGCTGAGTCACGCCGCCGCAGGGGCGGTTTCTGTCTTCTGTGGCGGCGCGGACTCAACTTTCAGGAGAGGTTCCCGCTCCGCGCCCGGTTTGGACTCGCCGGCTGACTCAAACGTCACGCCGACTTGTGGGGCGGGCCGGTCATTCCAAGATTTCCATGGCGTCCCGGTTCGATCAGCCTAGAAACGCCCAATGGATCAGACACTCGCCCGCCCGCCTCTCGAAACTGCCGCCGGCGGCCTGGGCCCGCGCAGCTATGGGGCGATGAACTGGGTTGGCCTCTGGACGCTCTGCCTGCGTGAGACCCGCCGGTTCTGGAAGGTCGGCATGCAGACGCTGTTTGCGCCGGTGGTCTCGAGCCTGCTGATGCTTTTCGTCTTCAAGCTGGCCTTCCCGCAGAGCGGGGCGACCAGTCCGGGCGGCGTTGCCTTCGAGACTTTTCTGGCGCCGGGCATCGTCATGATGGCGATCCTCAACAACGCTTTCGCCAACACCTCTTCGTCGGTGATCATCGCGAAAGTACAAGGGAATTCGGTCGACTTCCTCATGCCGCCCCTCTCGCCGCTGGAGCTGACCATCGGTTTCCTCTCCGGCGCTGTCACCCGCGGCATCCTCGTCGGCATCGTCACCTACATCGCCATCTGGGTCATGCAGATCACCGTCTTCAACATCGTCAGCATCATCGCCGTCATCTACTACTCCATCATCGCCTCCCTCTTCATGGGCGCCGTCGGCCTCATCGGCGGCATCTGGGCCGACAAGTTCGACCACATGGCCGCCGTCCAGAACTTCGTCGTCATGCCCCTCACCATGCTCTCGGGCACCTTCTATCCCATCAGCCGCCTCGGCGAGCCCTTCCACTCCATCAGCCACGCCAACCCCTTCTTCCACATGATCGACGGCTTCCGCTTCGGCTTCACCGGCCACGCCGAAGGCGACCTGCTCTTCGGCGCCCTCTACACCCTCGTCCTCACCGCCGCCCTCTGCACCGCCTGCTGGGCCCTCTTCCGATCAGGCTACAAGCTCAAGGCCTGACTCGCCCGTCATCATTCCCGCATTGACAGGGGTTGCGGCGGGCCTCATTGCTCCGCCCTTTCCAATCAAGGCCCAAACAGCCTTTGAAGAGGTGTCAGAGTTAACTCAGCCCGGCGTCATCAGGAGTTGCGCCAATGTCGAATGCCATCCTTCCCGTCTACGGCCCGAGCCCGGTCGTGCTGGAGCGAGGCAAGGGCGTGCGCCTCTACGACGACAAGGGCCGCGAGTATCTCGACTTCATCGCCGGCATCGCGGTCAACTCGCTCGGCCATGCGCACCCGGTCCTGATCAAGGCGCTGACCGACCAGGCCAACAAGCTCTGGCATACCTCGAACATGTACCGCGTGCCCGGGCAGGAGCGGCTGGCGCAGCGCTATGTCGATCTCACCTTTGCAGACTTTGCTTTCTTCACGAACTCCGGCGCCGAAGCGATCGAGGGCTGCATCAAGATCGCCCGCCGCTACCACTGGTCGAAGGGCCATCCGGAGCGGATCGGCGTGCTGTCGTTCACCGGCTCCTTCCACGGACGGACGCTCGGCGGCATCAATGCCGGCGCCCAGGAGAAGTATCGTGAGGGCTTCGGCCCGCGGCTTCCGGGCTTTCGTTCGATCGAGTTTGGCGATGTCGAGGCGCTGAAGCGCGAGATCACTGCGCCTGACCTTGCCGCCGTCATGATCGAGCCGGTGCAAGGGGAGGGCGGCGTGCGTGAAGCGCCGGCCGATTACCTCAAGCTGATGCGCAAGCTGTGCAACGAAGCCGGCGTGCTGCTGATCTATGACGAGATCCAGTGCGGCGCGGGACGCACCGGCCAGCTCTTTCATCACCAGTGGCTCAACGGGGAGGCGGATCCGGATCTGCTGGCCGCGGCCAAAGGCATCGGCGGCGGTTTCCCGATGGGCCTGGTCCTGTCGACCAAGGAAGCCGCCTCCGGCATGGCCAAGGGCGTGCACGGCACGACGTTTGGCGGCGGCCCGCTCGCCATGGCGGTCGGTAACGCAGTGCTCGACGTGATGACGGAGAAGGATTTCCTTGACCATGTCCGCCGCGTCGCCGGCACGATGACGCAAGGCCTCGAAAGCCTCAAAGGCCGCTATCCCGAGCTTGTGCTCGAGGTCACGGGGCGCGGCCTGCTGCGCGGCCTGCGCATGAAGGACGATCCGATGCCTCTGCGCGGCGCGCTGGCGGATCGCGGCCTTCTCATAGGCACGGCCGGCAACAATGTGCTGCGTCTTGCGCCGCCGCTGATCGTCACCGACGACGAAGTTCGCCAGGCCATCGACATCATCGACCAGCAGCTTGCCTCGATGATCACCCAGCCAGGGGACTAGGATGGCGCGCCACTTCATCGATCTGTGGCCGCTGCCATCCGGCGAACTCAGGTCCATTCTGGACGCCGCGAAGTCGCGCAAGGCCGCCCGCAGGGGCGCGCCTCGCGGTCTGGCCGACAAGGACGCCCCGCTCGCCGGCCGCACTTTGGCGATGATCTTCGAGAAGAATTCGACACGCACGCGCGTCTCGTTCGACATGGCGATCCGCCAGCTTGGCGGTTCGTCCCTCGTCCTCAATTCGGGCGACACCCAGCTCGGGCGAGGCGAGACGGTCGAGGACACGGCCAAGGTCCTCTCCCGCTATGTCGATGCGGTGATGATCCGCGCCAACAGGCACGCCGATGTCGAGGCGTTTGCGAACGCCGCGACAGTGCCGGTCATCAACGGGCTTACCGAGAAGTCGCACCCCTGCCAGATCATGGCGGACCTGCAGACGCTGGAGGAAGCAGGGCTCAACCTCAAGGGGTCGCGCATCGCCTGGGTCGGCGACGGCAACAATGTCGTCGCCAGCTTCATCCACGGCGCCCCAAAGTTCGGCTACTCGCTCGCCGTTGCAACGCCAGCCGGCTACGATCCACGCAAGGAAGATGTCGAGCGCGCACGTGCCGAGCAGGGCCGCGTCGATCTCTATCGCGATCCGGTGAAGGCCGTCGCGGGCGCCGATGTCATCGTTGCCGACACCTTCGTGTCGATGGGGGATCTCGATGCCGACAAGCGGCTCAAGGATCTCTCGCCCTTCAAGGTCAGCGAAGACCTGATGCGACATGCC
>DATBNA010000630.1:0-1697 GCA_036554545.1 Hyphomonadaceae bacterium | reverse complement strand
ATCGACTGGACGCCGTACTTCTCGAGCTGGGATCTGGCGGGGCGCTATCCGCTGATCCTGGAGGACGACGTGATCGGCGAGGCGGCGCGCTCGCTGTGGGCCGATACGCAGGCGTTGATGCAGCGGCTGATCGGCGAGCAGTGGCTGAAGCCGCGTGGCGTCATCGGCTTCTGGCCGGCGAATGCGGATGGCGACGACATCGTCGTATGGACAGACGAGAGCCGGAAAAAAGAACGCGCGCGTTTCTTCACGCTGCGTCAGCAGATGGAAAAGTCCAACGAGAAGGGTCAGTTCGCGCTGTCGGATTTCGTCGCACCGAAAGGCGTGGGCGCGGACTATGTCGGCGGCTTTGCCGTGACGGCCGGCCATGGCGAGGCGGAGCGTGCGGCGCGATTCGTTGCGGCGGGCGATGACTACTCCTCGATCATGGTGAAGGCTCTGGCCGACCGTTTCGCCGAGGCATTTGCGGAATACCTGCATGAACGCGTGAGGCGAGAGCTGTGGGGCTACTCGCCCAATGAGACGCTTTCCAACGACGAATTAATCTCGGAGCGCTATCGCGGCATCCGTCCGGCGCCGGGCTATCCGGCACAGCCCGACCACACGGAAAAGCAGACGCTGTTCGAGCTTCTGGACGCAACGTCGGCGACCGGCATCGAACTTACCTCGAGCTTTGCGATGACGCCGCCTGCCAGCGTGTCGGGGCTTTATCTCGCGCATCCTGACGCGGTCTATTTCGCCGTCGGCCGTATCGAAAAGGATCAGGTTGAGGATTACGCGCGCCGGAAAGGCTGGGATGTGGCCACGGCGCAACGCTGGCTGGGTCCGATCCTCAACTACTGAGACTAACGGTTCCAACTTTTCCGCCAATCGACATTTCCGCCTGCTTGCGATTGATTGGCGCCGCGGTCGGGTCAGCGGACGGCGGGAGACGTTCGCGCACAAACAAGAATAAATCCGCGGCGTGCGGTCGGGCCCGGCGTCGACGCGAGTTAGTTTGGAGGGGAAGCGTGCGGAACTGGAAGAAGATGACGGTCGCGGCCGCCAGCGTGCTGGCGTTGGCGCAAACGGCGCACGCGCAGGAACGTGGCGCTGTGGCGCAGGTGCCTGCCGCGCAACCCGCCGATCAGGGCAGGCAGGCCTTCGAGCCGGCCTTCTTTGCGCGCTTCAGCCCGGTGACGGCGCTGGACATGGTGCGCCAGCTTCCCGGCTTCACCATCGATGAGGGCGAGGAACTGCGCGGCTTCGGGGCGACGGCAGGCAACGTCCTGATCGGCGGCCAGCGGCCGACGACCAAGACCAGCCTCAGCGACGAGCTCGGACGGATTGCGGCGCGCGATGTGCTGCGCATCGAGCTGATCCGCGCCTCGGCGGCAGGCGAGATCGATGTGCGCGGTTATACCGAACTTGCCAATGTCGTGCTGAAGCCGGCGACCAAGATGCAGGTTTCGACCACGTGGTCGGCGACTACGCGCTGGCTTGAACAGGGCCGGCAGAGCTTCCTGATCGGCGGCACGCGCGCCTGGAAGACCGACAATTTCGGATTCCGCCTCAACGTGCAGGGGACGAGCTTTGGCGAACGCGAGGAAGTGGAATCGAATTCCTTCTCGCCGGCGGGCGCGCCGACGAGCCGCCAGACCGAATTCTATCAGCAGCAGCTCGGCGAGCTGCTGGTCACCGGGGCGGGCAACTGGACG
>DATBNA010000581.1:0-2158 GCA_036554545.1 Hyphomonadaceae bacterium | reverse complement strand
CGAACTTAGCGCGTTTCAGGCCTCAAAGCGCGGCGGGGAAGTCGTCTGCCGCCTCTCAGGCGATCGTGTCGAGCTTGAAGGAAGCTGCGTCTTCTATCTTGAAGGTTCGGCCGAGATCTGAAGATCAGATCTTCGACGCTTCCAGAAACGCAGCCCTGATCTGCGCCGGGCTCATGCCGAGCAGCGGCGTCTTCTCCGTCGACGCCGCGACGTCGGCGACGATCATCCGCGGGCCCGGCACAGTCTTCCAGCGATCCGCCGTCAGGTCCGACAGGTTGAAACAGCTCGCCGTTCCGAAAATGGCGCGTCCGACCGCAAGCCAGTCGAGATCGCGCGTCGGGGTCGGCACGCTGGCCGTGTACTCGTAGACGCCATTGTCGAGCACCAGCACGGCGAGGTTCTTCTGCTTGGCGCCAGCGATCGTCGCCAGCGACGACAGGTTCATAGCTAGCGCCCCGTCGCCGCACAGCGCCAGGACGTCCTCATTCGGCCGGCACGCCGCCAGCCCCAGCGCCACGGACGACGCCAGCCCCATCGGCCCAGACACGTAGAGATTGCGTGCATGATGCGAGGCCGCCTTCAGCCATGCCGACTGCGATCCGATGTCGGAGACAGCAAACGGCCGTTTCTCATAGAGCGCCAGCACCGCAGCGATGGCTTCCTTCTGCGAGGGCAGGTTCTTGATCGCACTCATAGCGACTTCTCCAGCGCGATCACGGCTGGGCGTCTTGCGGCCTCCGCCCACTTGAACGCCGCCGGCACAAGATCATCCGGAATGCTCGCCGCCGCATAGGAGAAGACCGGCGTCAGCGTTTTTACGCTCGCCTCGAACGCCATGTACTTCTCGATGTCGTAGGAATTGGGGTCGGCCAGCACGCCGCGATTGGTCACAAGCACAACAAAGGGCAGCTGGTAACGCAGCCCCATCGTCGCAAGCGCTCCGATGGAATTGAGCAGCCCCGCATTCTGCACCAGCACGACAGCTCGCTCGCCCGCCATCGCTGCGCCGCAGGCGACGCCGATCGTCTCTTCCTCGCGCGCGCAGGCGATGTAGGGAAAATCCTTTGAGGCTGCGCACAGCCTGATGGTCTCAGCCAGCATGCCGTCCGGCACGCCGGTCACCACGCTCGGCTTTGCTGCTGCTATCGACCTGAACAGTCTGTCGCCCGATGCCGCCTGCTCGCCCATGCGCGCTCCCTTGACGCTCCGTCCTAGGCCGCGCCCTACGGTCCATCAAGTGCATCACCGGGCGGAGGCGATGTTTCTCCGGCTCTTCCTCCCCGGCCCTGTTTCAGTCCACTCTCCGCCGTCCGCAGAAGGACGGGGAGGACGGGATGGACATTTTTCTGGACATGACGCCGGTGCAGGCCGCTGCGCTGCAGATCGGCTTGCTGATCCTGCTGATGCTTGGCCTGAAGCTCTATGTCGGCAATCGCCGCGCGAAGTTCAAAGTGCCGTCAGGCGATGTCACCCATTCCGAGTTCGGTCTCGCCACGCGGGTGCAGCTCAACGCTGTCGAGGACGTGCCTGTCCTTATGATCGGCATCGCCGCGCTTGCGGCCCTCGGCATGTCGGCCTGGTACATTCACCTTGTGGGCTTCGTCCTGCTCGCCTCACGGATCGCCCATGCCGTAGGGCTGGCAGGTTCCAGCGGCTTTTCCATAGGGCGCCTTGTCGGCACGTTCGGCACGCTGCTGGTCTATCTGGGCATGGCAGGACCCCTGATCTTCCATGCCTTCAATCCCTGAAGATCGGCGCCGACGATCAGGCAGGTTTATCCCGTGCTGGACTTCCGGTCCCTTCGACCCCAATTTCTCCGGTGGTGGAATAGTGGGTTGGTGTTCAGTCCGGGAACAGTTGCGTGCCGCGCGGCTACAGAAAGCCTTCCGATCTGCCCGTCGCCATTCCGGTTTTCCCGCTGGGAGGCGCCCTTCTCTTTCCCAAGGCGGTGCTGCCGCTGAATATTTTCGAGCCGCGCTATCTTGCGATGGTCGATGCGGCTTTGGTGGGACATCGCCTTATCGGAATGATCCAGCCGGCCGGCATCATCTCGCCGGCCCAGCCCGGCGGCATCGATACGCCGGATCTCGCCGAAGTCGGTTGCGCCGGCCGCATCACCGGCTTCCAGGAAACCGATGACGGCCGCTATCTCATTGCG
>DATBNA010000568.1:0-6785 GCA_036554545.1 Hyphomonadaceae bacterium | reverse complement strand
GATGGAAATCGAGATCGACTTCGCGTTCGGCAAAGGACCGAAAGCGGAGGGCGACACCCACACCTATCCCTACTTCGTCTCGGTCACCCGACGCGATCGGAACGTGTTGGCCAAGGATGTGTCGAGCGTGACCGTGAAGTTCCCGAAGGGAGCGGACGTGGTGCGCCAGACCGAGAAAGTGGACGGCATCGTCATTCCGCGCGCGACGCCCACCGTGTCTGGCACCAACTTCGAGGTAATTGTCGGGTTCGACCTGACGGCCGAAGAACTGGCCTACAACCGGTCTGGCAAGCGCTTCACGATCAACACCGGCAATTAGGCGCCGGGCGGGACTCCCGCTAGAAGTTCCTGAGATGAACACGATGAAGGATCTTGCCGGCCAGTTGTCGGAAGCCGCAGGCGCGGCGTTCGCGAAGCTGGGGCTGGATGCGGGACTGGGCGCGATGCGGCGCTCGGACCGTCCGGACCTCGCCGACTTCCAGTGCAATGGCGCCATGGCGGCGGCGAAGGCGGCTAAGAAGAACCCACGCGAGATTGCATCGGCCGTGGTCGAGGAACTGAAGGGTTCAGCCCTGGTGGCGAGCGCGGAGGTGGCCGGGCCCGGCTTCATCAATGTACGGTTGAGCGCAAAGGGCCTCAGCGAACGGGCGCAGGAGATCGCGGGCGATGCGCGGGCAGGCGCGATCAAGGTCGAGAAGCCGCGGCGCGTGGTGATGGATTTCGGCGGCTGGAATGTCGCCAAGGAAATGCATATCGGCCACCTGCGCTCGACGGTGATCGGGGACTCGCTGCAGCGGCTGTTCCGGTTCATGGGCGATCAAGTGACGAGCGATGTGCATCTTGGCGACTGGGGCCTGCAGATGGGCCAGCTCATCAACGAGGTGAAGCTGGAGCAGCCGCAGCTTCCCTATTTCGATCCGGATTTCACGGGACCCTATCCGGAGAAGAGCCCGGTAACGATGGATGATCTCGGTCGGCTCTATCCGCAGGCGTCGGGCAAGTCGAAGACGGACGAGGCGCGGCGCGAGGAAGACCGCAAGGCGACAGCGGAGCTGCAGGCCGGGCGGGCGGGCTATCGCGCGCTGTGGCGGCATTTCTGCAATGTGACGCGCGTGGGGCTGGAGCGTGAGTGCGCCAGTCTCGGCGTGACATTCGACCTGTGGAAGGGCGAGAGCGATGCCGAACCATTCGTACCGGAAATCGTCGCCGACCTGAAGGCGCGGAAGATCGCCGAGTTCGACCAGGGCGCGTGGATCGTTCGCGTGGCGCGCCCGGACGACAAGAAGGAAATGCCGCCGATCATCCTCGTCAACAAGGACGGAGCGACCGGTTATCACACATCAGACCTGGGCACGATTGTCGACCGCAAGCGCTCGATTGATCCGGAGCTGTCGCTCTACATCGTCGACCAGCGGCAAGCGCTGCATTTCGAGCAGGTGTTCCGGGCCAGCGACTTGGCGGGCTATCTGCCGGAGAGCACGCTTGAGCATCTTGGCTTCGGCACGGTGAACGGACCGGACGGCAAGCCGTTCAAGACGCGCGATGGCGGCGTGTTGAAGCTGCACGACCTTATCGCGCAGGCGGATGCGACGGCGCTGGCGCGCATGAAGGAAGCCGAGCTGGGCGCGGACGTTTCGGCCGTCGAGCAGGCCGGCATTGCCCACAAGGTGGCGGTGTCGGCGATCAAATTCTCAGACCTCTCAAATGTGCGGACGACGAACTACATCTTCGATCTCGACCGCTTCATTTCGTTCGAGGGCAAGACCGGGCCTTATCTCCTCTATGCGGCCGTGCGCATCAAATCGCTGGCGCGACGTGCGGAGGCGGAGGGCGTGAAGCCCGGGCCGATAGCGGTGGAACTTGATGCCGAGCGCGCACTGGTTCTTGCTCTGGATGGTTTCAACGAGGCGCTGCGCGCGTCTTACGACAAGCGCCTGCCGCATATCCTGTGCGACCACGCCTATTCGCTGGCGCAAGCCTTCTCTGGTTTCTACGCGGCTGCGCCAATCCTGGCAGAGAGCGATGCGACGAAGCGCGCTTCGCGCTTCGCGCTGGCGCAGGCGACGCTGAAACAGCTCGAGCTGGCGCTGGGGCTGATCGGCATCGAGACGCCGGAAAGAATGTGATGGCGCTGCTCCGTCTTCGGCCCGCGACGCCGGGGGAAGAGGATCTGCTCGGTGAATTGTGCCTGCGATCGAAGGCGGTCTGGGGCTATGACGCAGCTTTCCTAGCAGCCTGCCGCGCGGAGCTGCGGCCAGACGCCGAAGCAGTGGCGAGCGGCCGCGTGCAGGTGGCGCAGCTGGATGCACGTATCGCAGGTTGCGTGGAAATTTCGGTAGCGAACCAGGAAGCGCACCTCGAAAAACTGTTTGTCGAGCCTGGCCTGATCGGATCGGGCGTCGGGGCGCAGCTGATGGACTGGGCAGCAGGCGAGGCGGCAAGGCTCGGCGCGCGGGAGATGGTGATAGAGGCCGACCCAGGCGCCGTCTCCTTCTATCTCCGGCTCGGTGCGCGCGAGGCCGGAACGGCGCCATCGGGCTCGATTCCGGGGCGGATGCTGCCTCGGCTAGTACTTGAGCTTTCGGCTTGATCGGTATCGAAACGCCGGAGAGGATGTGGGCGGCGGCGAACCGCCGTGGAGGTGGGGACATCCATGGATCTTGGCGCTGAAATCCTGAAGGAACGTCAGGCATCCTATGTGAGGCTGCGCGGAGGGTTTCCGGTTCCGCTGGCAGGCGCAACCTACTGGGCTGCGGTCGGCGGGCTGGGATACGTCGTTGGACCTTCGCTGTGGGTATTCTGGTCCTTCATTGCGAGCGGTACGATCTTTCCGCTGGCGATCCTCTACGCGGCGGTCCTTCGCAACAACTTTCTGAAGGACACGAACGCGCTTGGCGGCGTGCTCCTGCCCGCCTTCGTGAGCATGCTGCTGTTCTGGCCGATGGCGATTGCAGCCTGGTGGACGGATGCGCAGCTTGTGCCCCTCGTGCTTGCGATCGGGATGTCGCTGCACTGGCCGGTGATCGGCTGGTCCTATGGACGCACGGCGCTGTTCACGGCTCACGCTGTTGTGCGCGCGATCGTGGTGTTTCTTCTCTGGTGGCTGATGCCTGAAAGCCGGTTCACGGTGATCCCGTTCGCCGTGGCGGCCACCTATCTCGTCACCGTCGTGGTCATCCTGATCGACTCAGGCGCGCAGACCAGAAAGCTGGCGGCGGCCGGCTGATGCGGAGTCTGAGCTTGGACATCCAGTTCCGGGTCGACGACCTCAGCGGTGCGGACACGCAGGCGCTGGTCGCGCGGCATCTTCGCGGGATGTACGATAATTCGCCGCCGGAGAGCGTGCATGCGTTCGACCTGTCGAAGCTGAAGCAGCCGGGCGTGACGTTCTGGTCGGCGTGGGTTGGCGACGAGGTCGTCGGCATAGGCGCGCTGAAGCGGCTCGATACGCAGCGCGGCGAGATCAAGTCGATGCGTGTTGCGGATGCCTGGCTCGGCAGGGGCGTGGGACGCGCGATGCTGGACCACATCCTAAGCGAAGCGCGGCGGATGGGGATGAAGAGCCTGTGGCTGGAGACAGGGAGCGCGGGTGCGTTTGCGCCGGCGTTGAAGCTTTATGAGAGCGCCGGCTTCACACGCTGCGAGCCTTTCGACGGTTATGTCGACGATCCGTTCAGCGTGTTCATGACGCGGGGAATTTGAGGGAGTTACGGCGGCTCAACAACAACGGGGTCATTCTCGGGCTTGACCCGAGAATCCCGGTTAGGTGGTGTGAGGAGTCCCCGTGACGCGCCAATAGAGATCCTCGGGTCGAGGCCTTCGGCCTTGCCCGAGGATGACTCGTGTTGAGGTTACTTCTTTTTCGCGGGTGATTTCTTTACGGCGACTTTCTTGGCCGCTTTTGCAGCGGGCTTCTTTGCCATCTTCACCACTGGCTTCTTTGCAACCTTCTTTGCGATCACTTTGTTCACCGGGCCTTTTACCGGTTCGCTTTCCACCGCCAGAGCGGGGCCGCCATTGCCGGGCATGAGCCAGATGGCGACCACCGCGTTGGCGTGGCCGTGGCCCAGGCTGAGCTCGTCCATCAGGTGGGAGCGAAGCTCGCCGTGCTTCTTAAGGCCGGACCGGGAGAGGACGAGGGACATGTCGTCATACTTCCTCCCCGAGGCCTTTTCGGCGTTGGTGAGATAGGTCTGGAAGCCCTTGTGGAGCTTCGAGCGGTCCAGCGCCATCTACTGCCCCTTTATGGAGGCTTCGCGCGTCGCGCGGAATTCGTTGCCTTCATACCATTGCGGCCATGTCGTGGAGTTGGCGTAGCGGCTGATGACTTCGAAATCGACGTTCACGTCGCTGGCCATGCCGGTGAAATCCCACTCGGCGCGGAAGTCGTCGGAGGGCTGGTGATAGTCCTTGTCGCGATAGGCGTCGCCGATGGCCTTGCCAGCCGCCTCGCCGCCTTCGACCAGGTCAATGCCACTGTCGATGTAGAGCATCGGCACGCCTTTCTTGGCGAGGCTGATGTGGTCCGAGCGGTAGAAGTAGCCGGCTTCAGGCGCGGGATCCGGACGGATCACGCGGCCGCTTTCAGCCAGGACCGTCTTGAGCATGTCTTCCATCTGCGAGGCGCCCGCGCCGATGACGACAACGTCCTTTGATGCAGGCTGCGGTTGGAGCGCATCGATGTTGATTCCGCCGACGATCCTGTTGAGCGGGATCAGCGTGTGTTCGCCGAAATAGGCCGAGCCAAGCAGGCCCGACTCCTCAAGCGTGACGGCAAGGAACGTGACGGAGCGCGCAGGTTTGGGCCCCGCTGCCATCTTCTCAGCGATCTCGAGGATGGCGGCCGTGCCGGTGGCGTTGTCGACGGCGCCGTTGAAGATGGTGTCGACATTCGGATCGGCGTTCTGGCCTTTGCCGAGATGGTCCCAGTGGGCCATCAGCAGAAGGTGCTCGTCGGGGGCGGTGGCGCCGCGCACCGTGCCGATCACGTTGCGCGAGGTGCGCTTCTCGACGGTCTGGTTGATGGTGGCGGAGGCCTTGAGGCCGGTCATCGGCACGGGCTTGAAGCCGCGCTTGTTGGCGGCAGCGCGCATCTTGTCGATGTCGAGGCCGGCGGCGGTAAAGAGTTCGGTCGCGTGATTGAGCTGGATCCAGCCTTCGAGCAGGGCGCGGTCGGCGCCGTTGTTGGCGCGTACGAGGTCGGCCTGTTCGCCGGTCCATGAGTCCTCGACGACGTTCCAGCCATAGGCCGCCGGTTCGGTTTCATGGATGATGATGGCGGCCGTGGCGCCCTGACGGGCGGCTTCTTCATACTTGTAGGTCCAGCGGCCGTAATAGGTCATGGCCCGGCCGTTGAAGAGCGAGTCGTCCTTGGTGATGAAGCCGGGGTCGTTGACGAACATGACGGCTGTCTTGCCCTTCATGTCGACGCCTGCGTAGTCGTTCCAGTCGGCCTCGGGCGCGACGACGCCGTAGCCGACGAAGACGAGATCGGAGTCGGCGAAGGTAACGCTCGGCTTGTCCTGGTGCTTGGTGATGAAGACGGCGTCGGGGCCGAGCTTGAGGTCCCAGGTCTTGTCGGCGCTGGCGAATTTCAGCGATGAGGTTGCGGGATCGACCGTCTGCGCGATCATCTCGACGGTCTGGAAGTAGGTGCCGTCCGGATTGCCGGGCTCGAGGCCGGCGCGCTTCATCTCGTCGGCGATCCACTGGGCGGAGGCTTCGCCGGCGACCGTGCCGGGGCCGCGACCCTCGTATTTGTCGTCGGCGAGTTCCTTGACCCGCGCGGAGAGATCGGCCGCCGTGATTTCCGGCGTGGTGGCGATCTTGCCGAGAACAGGGCCTGCGGGTGCGGCGGGTTCGGCCGTCTCTTCCTTCGCCGGGCCGCACGCAGCCAGCAACGTCAGCGCAGCGGCTGACACCATGAGCAATCTCATTCTCGCCTCCCTCGGATCGCCGGGCACATTATCCTCCGGCAGCGAGGCGGCAAGGGTCGATCAGCCCCAAAACGAAACGACCCGATACTTGCGTATCGGGTCGCCTCAAGGCTGATTCTGTCTCAAACCGAAGTTTCAGATTTCATCAGTCCAGGTACGTGAAACGCCGGCGCCTCGAAGCGGTTCCCGTTCGCTGCAGTTTTTTTTACGTCCAGTCGTCGTGGTCGTCCGGAAGATGATCCATCGGTACGGGCTGCGGATCGCCGGGGAGCGGAATCCAGCTGGTTTCGCCGGGCGGCTGGGTGAACGATGTTCCTGAAAAACCGCCGGCAATCGAGGCGCGCCAGTCGCTGGCGGCCCTGGCGAGGCGCTCTTTCGAGGAGGCCACGAAATTCCAGTCGAGATAGCGCGGGCCATCAAGCGGATCGCCGCCAGCGAACATGATGCGGGCGCGGGCGGAGAGTTTCACCTTGCACGGCCGGGCCGGGTTCAGAACGGCCATCTGCGCCTCGTTGATCGCGCGGCCGCCGATTTCAGCGGCGCCGCGGACGACGTAAAGGCAAAGTTCCGGGGCATGGGGCGCGTCGATGGTGGTGTCGCGGTCGGTCTCGAGCACCAGCTGGCAGATGCCGCTTGGGAACTCGACAGGCGAACGCTGGCCGTAGGCGGAACCCGAGATGAGGACGCCCGCTGCGGCGCCGGCGGAGATGCGCGGCAAGGAACTCGCCGGATGGTGGGCGAAGGCAGGCGCCTGTTCCTCGTGCGATTTCGGGAGGGCGACCCAGGTCTGGATCGCTTCGATCCGGTGGCCCGCGGCGCGCTCCTCAGCCGGCGTGCGCTCGGAATGTA
>DATBNA010000560.1:0-2963 GCA_036554545.1 Hyphomonadaceae bacterium | reverse complement strand
CTTCCTGTTCGATCCGGATCTGTTCACCTTCCAGAATGTGATCTTCCTGCCTGTCGCCATCATGATCTGCGCCAGCCTGATCGGCATGATCCTCTGGGCGGTGATGATGGGAGCGCTCTACGCGCTGAGCTGGGTCACGGGTCTCGCCGCCACGGCAGCCGCGGCAACTGGCATTGTCGGCTTCTGCTACCTTTGTGTCACCAAGCTTGCCGAGAAGGGCATCGAGCACGTGGCGACGCCGAAGATCTGAAGGCCGAGCCTAGATCCTGAAGCCCGCCGCGATCGCCAGTTCGCGCAGGCTCACCGCCGGCCGAGGCCCGATGTGGCTGATCACCTCGCCCGCCGCGAGATTGCCCAACCGTGCAGACTCGAGCAGCGACAGCCCATGCGTGATCCCATAGAGCACGCCGGCCGCATACTGGTCGCCTGCGCCAGTCGCGTCGACCACAGGCGCCTTCGTCACCGGCGCAACCCACGAGTCCGATCCCGACACAATGAGGGAGCCTTTGCCCGAGCGTGTGATAGCGGCGATCTGGCTGTCGTTGCGGATCTGGCTCACGGCCTCGTCGAAGTCGCTCGTCTCATAAAGCGCCAGCAGCTCCGCCTCGTTGGCGAACACCAGATCGCAGTGCGTACGCACAAGATGCAGGAAGCTCGGCCGGTGCCGGTCGATACAGAAAACGTCCGACATCGTGACGGCGACTTTCCGTCCCGCCGACTTCGCCACTTCCGACGCGTGGACAAAGGCCGTCTTCGCCGCCGGCTTGTCGAAAAGATAGCCCTCCATGTAGAGCCACTCGCCCGACGCCACCGCGATCGGGTTCACATCCGCCGCTGCGAATTCGGTCGAGGCGCCGAGATACGTGTTCATCGACCGCTCGCCGTCCGGCGTCACCGCGATCATCGAGCGCGCCGTCGTCGGCCCGTTCTTCAACGGCGTGCCATAGAATCTCGCGCCGATCCTGTTCATGTCGGCGATGTAGGCTTCGCCAAGCTTGTCGTCGGCCACCTTGCCGAGGAAGGCGGCCTTGCCGCCAAGGCTCACGATGCCTGCGACCGTGTTCCCGGCGGATCCTCCTGACGTCTCGACGCGGTTGGCCGGCAGGGCGTTGTAAAGGTAGTCGCAGCGTTCCGGCGTGATCAGGTTGGTCCGCGACTTCGGAATGTCGTGGCGCACGAGGAAGTCGTCGTCGACCTGCGCGATCACGTCCATGATGGCGTTGCCCAGTGCGACGACATCGTACTTGACCGGCATGAGTTTTTTTCCCGACCGGCCCGACGCTTCCGGGATGGAAAGGCGGGCGGGCTGGTCTTAATGACCGGAGCCTTGAAAGCAAGCAGCAGCCGAGCCGCCAGACGTCCGATGACAGCTATCGCCCTGATGATCGCAGCCAATGTCGCATCGGATGCGCCAGATCGCCGCGCCGACGCCGACCTGTTCGACATCCAGCTCGACGTGCTGAGGAAGGGATTCGCGGCTGAAGGACTGACCATCGAGCCCGTGCGCTGGGTGTGGCCGGGCGTCGACTGGAAGCGTTTCGGCGCCGTGATGGTCAACTGCGCCTGGGACTACCAGGACCGGCACGAGGACTTCCTCGCCACGCTCGACAGGATCGCAGGCCTTGGCGTGCCAGTGTTCAACTCGCCTGAAGTCGTGCGCTGGAATATCCGCAAGACCTATCTGCGCGACTTCGAGGCGCGCGGTGTGCCGATCATCCCGACAATCTGGCCGGAGCATCCTGTCGCCGACGATATCCGCAGGGCGTTCGCGGAATTCGGAACGCAGGATGTCATCCTCAAACGACAGGTCGGCGGCGGCGCCCGCGCGCAGGTGCGCTACACACCTGCGAATACGCCCGCGAATGGTCCCATCATGGACCGGCCGGGAATGATCCAGCCCTTCATCCCGTCGATCGCCAGCGAAGGCGAATACTCTTTCCTGTTCGTCGATGGCGAGTTCAGCCACGCGCTGGTGAAGCGGGCGAAGCAGGGCGACTATCGCATCCAGGAGGCCTATGGCGGTTCGTCGCAGCGCATCGACCCGACACGTGAAGATGAACGTCAGGCCCGCACCGTGCTCGAAGCGCTCGACGAACCGCAACTTTATGCCCGTGTCGACATGGTTCGTGGCGCCGACGGCCGACTGCTGCTGATGGAGCTGGAAGTGATCGAGCCATATCTTTACCCGGTCGATGGTCCCGGCATCGGCGCGATGGTCGCAAAGGCGCTGCGGCGCCGACTGGGTTAAGGCGCGTCCTCCCTAAGTCCGCAGGAGTGGGGGAGGTGCGCGACGCGCGAGACGGAGGGGCCGACGCGCAGCGGCGGACTGCAGCTTTCCCTTTTTTGTGGCGCCTTGGTTGCTTACCTTCTCAATGAAGGGAGGTCTGTCGGATGCAGTATGTGTGTGACGCCCTTTTGGGACGTACCTGGTTCCGCATCGAGACCGACGCCGAAGCCGAAGATGAAACACGCGTGATGCGCCATGCGGTGGAAAAGCACTTCCGCCGCGAGCAGGACCGTGCGCGCCTCAGCTACCAGCCCGGGCCCGGGCTCGAGCGCGACATCAATCTCAAGTCGCACCTCAGAAAGGTTGCGCCGCTCTTCCTCACGCTACGCGCAGATGACGGGACGCCTCTCGCCACCGCCATGTTGCCGCCCGGCGGCAAGAAGGATCCGGAATTCCGCATCATCATTGTGGGTCCGGAAAACGCCGATCCCTACGTCGCCCACGCCGACGCCATCAGCCTGCTCGCCCGCCACTACAACCTCAGCCTGCCGCGCGATCGCTGCTATCCCTACGCACAGCGCTAGCCGCCGCGCATTTCTGCACGAAACCCACCTATTCCGCGCGGTGCATTCCCTGTTAATTCAGGGCGCTGCGTGAAAAGCTTGGGAAATTTGTCCCACACCCCGCAATCTCGCGGACAATGTCCGCATGATTCTCACGGCCTCACATCATTGCC
>DATBNA010000520.1:0-4147 GCA_036554545.1 Hyphomonadaceae bacterium | reverse complement strand
GAAGCCGGCTTCGCGGAAGATGGCCTCGATGGCGAGCGCGCATTCGGGAACGTTGGAGGCGTGTTTCAGGAGGCCGACGTTTCCGGCGGCCAGCGCAGGCGCGGCGAAGCGGAAGACCTGCCAGAAGGGGAAATTCCACGGCATGACGGCGAGGACCGGGCCGATGGGCAGGTAGCGGACATAACTGGCGGCTTTTTCCGTCTTGATGTGCTCGTCGGCGAGATAGCTTTCCGCGTGCTCGGCGTAGTGGCGGCAGCCGAGCGCGCATTTTTCGACTTCGGCTTCGGCCTGGGCGATGGGCTTGCCCATTTCGAGCGTCATCATGCGCGCGAACTTTTCCTTGTCGCGCAGCAGGATGTCGGAGGCCTTGGCGAGCCATCTGGTGCGCTCGCCGACGCGGGCGCGGGGCGAGAAGGAGGGGAAGAGGGCGGTCGCTTTTGCGAGCGCCTTTTCGACGTCGGCTGAACCGTGTGTCGGGAATTCCCGGAGCGTCTCGCCAGTGGCGGGGTTGATGGATTTCATCGACATGGGTTCGCTCCGTAGCCGCTCACGAGCCATGTAGGACGCTTGGGCAAGGATGACGAGGCCCAATCAGCCGCCGGATGGGGCGGGCGGTTTGACGGGCGTGCGCTGTTCTGTGGTGGGCGGCCTGACAGGAGGGCGTTGTTCCGTT
This sequence comes from Hyphomonadaceae bacterium, assembly GCA_036554545.1. Taxonomy (GTDB): domain Bacteria; phylum Pseudomonadota; class Alphaproteobacteria; order Caulobacterales; family Hyphomonadaceae; genus UBA7672. Next base: position 3,474 of record DATBNA010000520.1, on the reverse strand, counting down.
GCAGATGGCCGCTCCGGCGCAGGCTGTTCGCTTGCCGGCGACATTGTGGGAGCGTTCGGCCTTGCGGGTGTGGGTTGCGCTGCGGGGGTTGCTGGTCTGGTTGAGGGAGCCGGTTCCGCCGGAGCAGGCGGCGCGGGCGCTTCGGGCGGCGTCGCTGGAGGCGGGGGTATCGCGGGGCAGGCGTCTTCCTTGCGCGGGCCTGGAAGAATTCCGGATGAGCGGCCGGTGATCCAGTAGGCGATGAGGCCAAGATACTCGCGAACGCCGAGGTCGAGCCGGCCGAGGCGGTCGAGCGCGTTGAGCGTGAGGATCGGGCGGTTGTCGTCGACCTGCCAGTCGGTCGGCACGGCGATGACCTCAACGCCGGCCTTGCGGAAGGAGCCGACCGAGCGCGGCATGTGGAAGGCGGAGGTGACGAGCAGCCACGGTCCTTCGGTTTCTTCGGTTGCCTGGGCGCTGACGAATTTCGCGTTCTCCGCGGTGGTGCGCGAGCCGGTCTCGAGGCGGAGGCGTTTGAGGTCGACGCCGAGCTCGATCAGCAGGTCGGCGGTGGCGACGGCTTCGCTGCGGGCGCCTTCGCGCGGGAAGGCCTGGCCGCCGGAGACGACGAGGAGGAGGTCGGGGTATTCGTGGGCGAGCTGGGCGGCCTTGCGGATGCGGTCGGCGCCGGGGCCGAGGTCTTCGAAGATGCTGCCGCTGACTTCCTGTGAGGAGATGGCGCCGCCGAGGAGGATGATGCCGGCGATGGGGCGCTCGACGGTCTTGCAGATGGTGTAGGGCGGGAAGCGGCGTTCGAGGCTGGCGATGAGCCAGTCGCCGATGGGGATGATGGTGACGACGATGATGGTGATGGCGCCGATGCTGGCGATGCGCCAGCCGATCCTGCGGGCGCGCTTCCAGTAGAGGAGCCCGACGCCGATCAGCATCGCCAAAAGGATGAGGTTGGACGGCGTCAGGAAGAACCAGGCGACCTTCGAGAGGATGAAGAAGAAATCCATGCAACCCCCTCGCTGGCCGCCCGCAGGCTAGCAGACACATAGACCGCTTCGGCGTTCCGGCCCCGCTTGCCACGGCGCGGGGTTTGCAGTTTGTTGCCTTCGCAGCTGCAGCAAGGGTAACCGATGCCGGAAGGCTCCGCGACTTCTAGCAAAAAGGCCGGCGCTTCGGCGCCGGGGGCGTTCCAGCACGAGGCGGACAAACCGTGGATTTTCCGCACCTATGCGGGGCATTCGACGGCCGAAGAGTCCAACAAGCTGTACCGGAAGAACCTGAGCAAGGGTCAGACGGGACTTTCCATCGCCTTCGACCTGCCCACCCAGACGGCGTACGATTCGGATCACATTCTCGCCAAGGGCGAAGTCGGCAAGGTCGGCGTGCCGGTCGGGCATCTCGGCGACATGCGGGCGCTGTTCGACGGCATTCCGCTGGCCGAGATGAATACGTCGATGACGATCAACGCCCCCGCGGCGTGGCTGCTCTCGCTCTATGTGGCGCTGGCGGACGAACAAGGCGCATCGCGAAAAGTCCTGCAGGGCACGACGCAGAACGACATCATCAAGGAATATCTGTCGCGCGGGACGTACGTCTTTCCGCCCAAGCCCTCGATGCGGCTGATCTCGGACATGGTGAGCTGGTGCTACACCGAGACGCCGAAATGGAATCCGCTGAATGTCTGCAGCTATCACCTGCAGGAAGCCGGCGCGACGCCGGAACAGGAGCTGGCGTTTGCGCTGGCGACCGCGTGTGCGGTGCTCGATGCGGTGAAGGCGGGCGGGCAGGTTCCGGAGAAGGATTTCCCGATCGTGTTCGGTCGCATCTCCTTCTTCGTGAACGCCGGCGTCCGCTTCGTGACGGAGATGTGCAAGATGCGGGCGTTCGTCGATCTCTGGGAAGAGATCGGACGGGAGCGCTATGGCGTCACCGACCCCAAGGCGCTGATGTTCCGCTATGGCGTGCAGGTGAACTCGCTGGGGCTGACCGAGCAGCAGCCGGAGAACAACGTCTATCGCATTCTCATCGAGGCGCTGGCGGTGACGCTGTCGAAGCGCGCGCGGTGCCGGGCGCTGCAGCTGCCGGCGTGGAACGAGGCGCTCGGCCTGCCGCGGCCGTGGGACCAGCAATGGTCGCTGAGGCTGCAGCAGATCCTCGCCTATGAGACGGACCTGCTGGAGTTCGAGGATCTGTTCGATGGGTCGCATGTGGTCGGCGCGAAGACGGAAGCGCTCAAGGACCAGGCGCGTGCGATGCTCGCAAAGCTGGATGCGTCCGGCGGCGCGATCGAGAATGTCGACTTCATGAAGACGGCGCTGGTCGAGAGCCAGCGTGCGCGCCTCAAGGAGATCGAGGCGGGGCGGCAGACGGTTGTGGGCGTCAACCGTTACGAGACCACGGAGGAAAGCCCGCTGTCGGGTGGCGATGGGTCGATCATGACGGTCGATCATTTCGCCGAGGACCGGCAGGTCGAGAAGCTGAAGGCGTGGCGGGCGCAGCGCGATGGCGCGGCGGTGAAGGCGGCGCTGGCGAAGCTGGGCGAGGCGGCGAAATCGGGCGCCAACATCATGCCGGCCTCGATCGAGGCGGCGAAGGCTGGCGTCACCACCGGCGAGTGGGGCGGGGCGCTGCGAGCGGTGTTCGGCGAGTATCGCGGACCTACAGGCGTTGCAATCGTCATCCAGTCCAGCGGCGAGGAAGACCTCGAACAGGTGAAGAGCGAAGTCGAGCGCGTGTCGAAGAAGCTTGGCCGCACGCTCACTTACGTTGTCGGCAAGCCGGGGCTCGATGGTCACTCCAACGGCTCGGAGCAGATTGCGGCGCGGGCGCGGGCGGCGGGCATGAACGTCATCTACGAAGGCATCCGCTTCACGCCGGAAGAAATCGTGCAGCAGGCCATCGACTCACAGGCGCATGTTGTCGGCCTGTCGATCCTGTCGGGGTCACACCTTGATCTGGTGCGCGAGACGGTGGGCATCCTGCGGAAAAAAGGCCTCAACATTCCGGTCGTCGTCGGCGGGATCATTCCCGAAGCGGACGCGCTGGCGCTCAAGCAGATGGGCGTGCGGCGGGTCTATACGCCCAAGGACTACAAGATCACCCAGATCATGGGCGACGTGGTGAAGGTGGTCGAAGAAACGCTGGTGAAGGCGGCGGAGTAGACAGGGCGGGTCATCCGCTGGCAGCCTGCACCGATTGGGGGGAGGCTGATGACAGCCATCGCAAACTGCACGCTCTACCTGCCGACCGAGCAGCCGGACTTCACGAGGTTCCTGCCGCCCGGCAAGCTGAAGAAGGGCCTGCTCGGACCGCCGAAGGAATTCGCCTTCTCAACTCCCGAAGCGGATGTCGATCTCAACCTGCGCCATCCGGACCTGGGCGGCCATCTCAACGGGTTTCGCGGCTACGTCCTTCAGCTTCCGGATCCAGAGGACGCCAGGCGCGCCGCCATCGAGCGCATAGCCGGCGTCAAGACCGCAATCG
>DATBNA010000510.1:0-4636 GCA_036554545.1 Hyphomonadaceae bacterium | reverse complement strand
ACCACCAAGAAGAACTCGTCGGCCTCGCTGTGCGAGTGCCAGACGAACTCGCCCTTGAGCCGCGCGATACGGACATCGTATCCGTCGATCTTTCCGATCCGCTTGGGCTGCCATGGCTCGGAGAACAGCGCGAATTTGTCGGCTAGCGAGACGGCTTTGGGGGTCATGGGAGCCTGATCCTCCTGCGCATCAGCTTCGCTGTGTGAACCGGAGGCCACAAGAGAGCGTTTCTGCAGGATGACCCCTCCTCCGCCTCCTCCCTCGCCAAAACCACCGAGTCCGCTGTCTCCGGCAGATCCACCGCCATCGCCGCAGCCGCCGGGACCATCTCCACCACCGCAACCTGCGCCGCGTCCGCCATCAACACCGCCCGCAGAGATTCCCGAACCGCCCGTGGTGGAGCCCCCTCCCTCGCCGGGTCCGCCTCCGCCAACGACAGCTTAGGCGTTGTCAGGATGCCTGCGACTTTTCCCACGCCTCGGCCGATCCCTTTGCCAGATCGCGGACGCGGGCGATGAAGCTCTGGCGCTCGGTGGGCGAGATCACGCCGCGGGCGTCGAGCAGGTTGAAGATGTGCGAGGCTTTCAGCGCCTGTTCGTAGGCGGGCAACGGCAGCGGCTTTGGCAGGCCAAGCAGCTTCTTGCAGACCTTTTCGCAGTCGGCGAACCAGCGCTGCAGCACTTCGGTGTCGGCGTGCTCGAAATTGTAGGCCGACTGCTGCTGCTCATTGGCGAGGAAGACGTCGCCATAGGTCAGCGGATATTGCGACTGCGGATCGTTGAACGGCAGGTCGTAGACACGGTCGAGACCGAAGACATACATCGCCAGCCGCTCGAGGCCGTAGGTGAGTTCGCCCGAAACAGGCCGTACGTCGAGGCCGCCGACCTGCTGGAAGTAGGTGAACTGCGAGACTTCCATGCCGTCGCACCAGACCTCCCAGCCGAGGCCCCATGCGCCGACGGTGGGGTTTTCCCAGTCGTCCTCGACAAAGCGGATGTCGTGGACGGTCGGATCGATGCCGATCTCATAGAGGCTCTCGAGATAGAGGTCCTGGATGTCCGGCGGGTTCGGCTTCAGGATCACTTGGTACTGGTAGTAGTGCTGCAACCGGTTGGGGTTCTCGCCATAGCGGCCGTCCTTGGGACGGCGGGACGGCTGCGGATAGGCGGCGTACCAGGGTTTTGGCCCCAGCGCGCGCAATGTCGTGGCGGGGTGAAGCGTGCCGGCGCCGACTTCCATGTCGTAGGGCTGCAGGATCGCGCAGCCTTTCGAGGACCAGTAGGCCGACAGCTTCAGGATGATGTCCTGGAAGCTTTTGGGCTTCGCGATATCGCGCTTGGGCGCTGCAGTCTTTTCGGCGCGGGCCATTCACGGGTCTCCGATGGGAGACCTCTTAGTGCGTGTCCTCTCCGCTGTCATCTCGATGCCGCGGCGTCTGCGGACCGGGAAACCGCAGAAAGTGTTAACGGCGGGGAGCGCTCGGGTGCACGGCAAGAACCGCAAGGATGACGAAGGCGGTGATCAGCGACGCGGCCTGAATCAGAATCTGCATCGGGCGAAACTCCTGTTCGCTTGCCGGCGGCCGCCTTGGGGAGGCGCGGCTCCGGGTTGTGGTCAATGGCGCAGCTTGTTGCAGCGTCCGGCCCCCTCAGGTGTGGAGCCAGCGCACGCTTTTCAACTCGCCACAGAATGAGTCATCCGTGCGGCGGAGTGGTAAATCGATGGGGCGATTGCGCGCATCGGCGCCAAGTTGTCCGGTGTGTGACCGCGAGGCCACGCTATCGGCTAGCCGTCCGAGCCATCAGAGCGATCGGTGTCGGCGGATTGCTTGCGCCGGCGATGGTCCTCCAGCCGGCTTACGACGGCTTCATGCGCTGTGTGGTCGACTTCCGAGCGCTTTACCTTCGCCCGCGCCCGCAGCGCCGGCGTGATCAAAATGACGATCAGAACCGCAATCAGGCCGACAAGGATGATCCCGCCCATGGCGGTCAACTCCATTCCAGCGCGCCGCCAGTGAGACAGGCGGAGGCCCGTGGCGTTGAGGGACCGCCTGCGGTCTCGTGCAGCGCGAAGCCATCATACAGTGTGACCGGCCCCTTTCGCAGCCCCTTTCGCGCACGTGTGAGAATGCGGTGAGCAGCCGCTCCGGGACTGGGGCGAATGGGCAGAACCTCGATTTCACCGGCCCGAGGATTGAGCAGCTCCAGCAGGTCCGCCAGCGCGGCCGCGCGATGAATCAGCGTGATGCGCCCGCCCGGCTTGGTGATGTGATGCAGGAAAAGGATCCATGCTTTCAGCGGGGTCTCTGCAAGATAGGCGGCCTGCCTGCCTTCGGCCGGCGCACGCACGGCGCCGGGCTCGAAGAAAGGCGGATTTGCGAAGGACTGGTCGTAGACATTCTCCAGGGCGGCGAGTCGCTCGCCGACGTCGTGGATGCGGATGTCGACCTCGGCCAATGCGTTGGCCGCGGCGCCTTCGCGCGCGAGAGCAACCGTCGCCGGATCGCGCTCGAAGCCGGTGAAGGAACAGCCGCGCAATCGGTGCGCAGCGCACAGAAGGGCTGCGCCGGCGCCGCATCCGGCTTCGGCCAGCGCCTCGCCAGGCTTTGCAGACAGCGACGCCGCGAGCAGGACGGCATCCATCCCGGCGCGATAGCCGCTGGCGGGCTGGATCACCGTGACAGCGCCATTCAGAAAACGATCATGTGTGACTTTGGCGTCCGCGACGCTCACCCGCCGTCTCCGCGCTCGCCAGTCCCTCCCGGTGAATCCCCTTCATCGGCCAAGGGCTCCGGCGCGTGGTCCAGCAATTTAAGGACGTCCTTTGCCTGGTCCGCATACTGATCAGGCACCATCACGCGCCGTTCGAAGGCCGATATGCCGCCTTCCATCGCCGCCATGAAGCGATCCGCGACCACGGGGTAGCACCCGGCTTCCCTCAACAGGACCATGGCGTAGTCGAGCCGGACGGCGTTGTTCGTGCGAAGAACTTCGATCATTGCAGCGACATCTTGCCACGCGGTAGCGGAACCCGGGCATTTCTATTTCTTGACCAGGTTCTCACGCGGCGAATATCTATGATAGCTGCGCCCCCGTGAAGCGGGATTTGAGAAGCGCCATCAGGGGGTTACGTTGACCCTTCACGCAGAAGTCCGCACGGCTGCAGCATTGCCTGCCTCGCCATTGGACAACCTCGTTGCGCTTCTGCGGGTGGATCTCGCCGAGGTGGAAGAGCTGCTGGCAGAACGGGCGGCAAGCCCCGTTGCAACCATCCCTGACCTTTCGAGCTACCTGATCTCCGCCGGCGGCAAGCGCCTGCGCCCGATCCTGACGCTGGCTTCGGCGCGCGCAGTGGGCGGACGCGGCAGCGACGCCGCCATCCGCCTCGCTTCGGCGGTCGAGTTCATTCACACGGCCACGCTGCTGCATGACGATGTGGTCGACGACAGCGACCTGCGCCGCGGCAAGGCGGCGGCGAAGAATCTCTGGGGCGCTTCCGCCTCGATCCTCGTCGGCGACTTCCTGTTCGCGCGCGCCTTCACGCTGATGGTCGAGACACGCGACCTGCGCATCCTCGACATTCTCTCGCGCGCCTCCTGCGTGATCGCTGAGGGCGAAGTGCGCCAGCTCGCGGCGCTCGGCCGCGCCGATCTCGCCATTCCCGAATACATGGCCATCGTCGAAGCCAAGACCGCAGCGCTGTTTGAAGCCGCGGCGCGCGCGGGCGCGCTCACCGGCTGCAACGACGAAGCGATCGCCGACTCCATGGGCGAATACGGCCGCAGGCTCGGCCGGGCCTTCCAGCTCATCGACGACCTGCTCGACTATGGCGGCCTCACCTCGGTGATTGGAAAGTCGGTGGGCGACGACTTCCGGGAAGGCAAGCTGACCCTGCCGGTGATCTACGCCCGGGAAGCGGCGGATGCCCGCGACCGGAAATTCTGGGACCGCGTGATGGGCGAGCGCGACCAGCACGAAGGCGACCTTGCACACGCCATCCACCTGATCCGCTCTTCCGGCGCCGCGGAGCGCACGCTGGAAGCCGCGCGGGTCGAGTCAGCCGCTGCGCAATCGGCGCTGGCCCGTGCGGCCCGCGGCGCCTACCACGACGAGCTGGCAAGTCTCGCCGACTACTGCGTCAACCGGGCATATTAGAATAGCGTCGGGTGGATTGAGCCGGCGGCGAAATCCGCCATCCCGCTGCACGCGCCGACGGGCGGTGGATTTCCTTTCACTCAAATCACCCTGCCAACTACGGGATATTTGCACCGACGAGGCCGGCTTTCACGCCGAGGCGACGGACCCAGATGTGCAGCCAGGCGCTGAGTACAAGCAGCACGAGGAAAGCGATCGGCGGACCGGGACCGCCGACCAGGGCTGCGATGACCGCGAACACCGCCGCGTTGAGCGCAAGGAAGGCGTGGACGGCCGCCACCTGCCAGTGGCGCAACCCGGCCTTGAGTGCGATCTGGTAGACATGATCGCGGTGAGCCTCCGACAGCTTCTTGCCGTGACGCGCGCGCCAGATGAGCGTGAGAAGTACGTCCGACAGATAGGGCATCAGCAGGATCGGCGGGACGAACAGCAGGTCCGGCCGCATGCGGACAAGCTCCAGCGACAGCCCGCCGAGCATTGCG
>DATBNA010000472.1:0-7953 GCA_036554545.1 Hyphomonadaceae bacterium | reverse complement strand
CGAATACGCCTGCCATGAAGGCAACAGTTCCATGGCCTCGATCCTTCTCGCAGCCCGCCTGGGCAGACAGGAGAAATCAAAGCCGAAGAACTAGCTGCTGGCCGCTACTTCTTCACGATGGCGCGGAATTCGACGCGCTCGCCGTGGAAGCTGCATTCCGGAGAAAGATAGAAGGGGATCGTCGAGGCGACTTCTTCTGGCGTGGGCAGCAGGCTGCGGTCTTCTCCGGGCATTGCCTTGAAGCGCATCTCCGTCCGCACGGCGCCGGGGTCGAAGAGGTTGACGCGGATGGGCGTCTTCTCGACCTCGTCGGCGTAGCAGGCGATCATGGTCTCAAGCGCGGCCTTCGATGCGGCGTAGATGCCCCAGTAGGCGCGCGGACGCGGAACGACGCCGGAGGTGACGAACAGGGCGCGGCCGGCTTCGCTGACGCGCAGCAGCGGATGAAGCGCACGTATCAGGCGCCAGTTGGCGGTGAAGTTGACGTCCATCGTCTCCTGGAAGGCGGCGGGCGTGATCTGCTCCAGCGGGCCGAGCGTGCCGAGGACGCCGGCATTGCCGAGCAGGCCATCGAGGCGGCCGAAGCGCTCCAGCAGGGCTGATGCGAGGCGGTCGATGCCGTTCATGTCGCGCATGTCGAGCGGGATCAGCGTGGCGTTGTGGCCGGTCTTTGCCTTGATCTCGTCGTCGAGCTTTTCGAGCGCCTTGGACGAGCGGGCAGTGGCGATGATGTGATTGCCGGCGCTCGCGAGGTCCAGGGCGGCGGCGCGGCCTATCCCGCGGGAGGCGCCGGTGACGAGAACGATGCGCCGATCTGCAGGGGAGGAGGCCATCTAGTCATCGAGCAGCGAAAGCTGCTGTTCCTTGGCGGCCATGTCGTGGTCGCGGTCGACGAGGCGGGTGGGGTAGTCGCCGGTGAAGCAGTGGTCGGCGAACTGCGGGTGGGTATCGTTGCGCTTGCCGGCGCCCAGCGCCTCGTAGAAGCCAGGCAGCGAGATGAAGGCGAGGCTGTCGACCTTAAGATAGCGCTTCATCTGGTCGATGCTCATCGAGGAAGCGATCAGCTCTTCCTTGGACGGCATGTCGATGCCGTAGAAGTCGGGGTGCTTGATCGGCGGCGAGGCGACGCGGAAATGGACTTCCGCCGCGCCGGCGTCGCGGATCATCTGGACGATGCGCTGCGAGGTGTTGCCGCGGACGATCGAGTCATCGACCAGCACCACGCGCTTGCCTTCGAGGATCGGCTTGTTGGGGGCGTGCTTGCGCGAGATGGAGCGCTGACGGCCGGTCTGCGTCGGCTGGATGAAGGTCCGGCCGACATAGTGGTTGCGGATGATGCCGAAGCCGAACGGGATGCCGGACTGCTCGGCAAAGCCGAGCGCCGCCGGGTTGCCGCCGTCGGGCACGGGGCAGATGAGATCGGCTTCGACAGGCTGCTCGCGCGCCAGCACGCGGCCGAAACGCTGGCGGGTCTCGTAGATGCTCTGGCCGTGCATGATGCTGTCGGGGCGGGCGAAATAGACGTATTCGAAGACGCAGGGGCTGGCCCTGCTGGCCGGGAAGGGCGTGAGGCTTTCGACGCCGGTCTCGTCGATGACCACGACTTCGCCATTCTCGATGTTGCGCACGAAGCTGGCGCCGATGGCGTCGAGCGCGCAGGTCTCGGAGCAGAGCACAGGCGAGCCGTCGTCCATGGAGCCGAGCACAAGCGGACGCAGGCCCCACGGGTCGCGGGCGCCGATCAGCTTGCCGTTGGTGAGGCAGACGAAGGCGTAGCCGCCGTCGAGCTGGCGCAGCGCGTCGATGAAGCGGTCCTCGATGCGGTTGCGTTGTGAACGCGCGGTGAGCTGGAGGACGACCTCGGTGTCCATGGTCGACTGGAAGATGGCGCCGTTCATCACCAGTTCGCGGTGGATCGCGCGGGCGTTGGTGAGGTTGCCATTGTGGGCGATGGCGAAGCCGCCGAAGTGGAGGTCGGCGTAGATCGGCTGGATGTTGCGGAGCGCGACGCGGCCGGAGGTGGAATAGCGGTTGTGGCCGATGGCGATGCGGCCAGGCAGGCGCGAGATCGCGCCTGTCTCTTCCGAGAAGTTGTCGCCGACGAGGCCGAGATGGCGCTCGGAGCGGAAGCCGCCGCTCTTGGCGTCGTAGGTGACGATGCCGCAGGCTTCCTGTCCGCGATGCTGCAGGGCGTGGAGGCCGAGGGCTGTGAGCACGGCTGCGTCGTCGCGGCCGAAGACGCCGAACACGCCGCACTTGTGGCCCATGCCGTCCTTGCGGCCGGGTGTGAAGTCGTCGTCGATGTGGACAGAGGGGCGTTCTGGGAGTCCGGGGACGTCGAAGGTGTCACGGACGGCCAAGATTGCCTCCTGGTGGCAACTACTCGCCTGCACTGCCGGGCGCGGGTTCCGGCGCCGGAGCTGTCACCGCTTCAGTCGCGCTCTGGACGAAGCCAGGAACGACATCACGGATCCATGACGCGGCGCCGCTCAGGTACGGGTAGCTGCCGGCTTTTGCAATGTCCCCCGGGGTCGCATTGTCAGGCAAGACCTGCTGCATCAGCAGTACGAAGAGGATTGCGGCCAGCGCGCCACGGAAAATCCCGAAAACGGCGCCTGCGAGACGGTCAACGACGCCGATTTCAGGCGATGCGTGGATCAGCTTGGACAGCCGCCCTCCAAGGAACGCCGCCAGCGAATAGGCGGCGAGGAAGCCGACCACTACGAGGATCGCGGCGGGGATCATGGAATCCGCGTTAGGCGAAATGATCCCCTTGAGCGGCTTTTCGAAGAAGACGAGGGCATAAAATGCCGCAAGGCCGCCGATGATGAACGAGATCACCGAAAAGGCTTCGCGAATCAGCCCGCGCCCCAAGGACATGACCGCCGAAATGACGATCACGGCCAGCACGACAAAATCGAACCAGGTCATGCGCCCGAACTATCCCCGAACTGACTAATCCCGACCTAACACGTCCACGAGGTCCTGAAGTCTGGATACCGTATGGACGGCCATGCCGTCGACAGTCTCTGGCGCCCCGGGCGGCGCATATGCCTGCGTAAACCCCAGCCGGGCTGCTTCCCGCAGGCGGGGCTCGATGCGTCCTACCGGGCGAATCGCTCCCGATAGCGCGACTTCACCGAAAAAGACCGAACCGGCGGGGACCGGCTTGTCGAGCAGCGAGGACGCCAGCGCGGCCGCCGCGGCAAGGTCGCCTGCAGGTTCGGCGATGCGATAGCCGCCTGTCACGCTCAGGTATACGTCGCGCATGCCGAAGCGCAGGCCGCAGCGCGCGTCGAACACGGCAAGCAGCATGGCGAGGCGCGAGCCGTCCCAGCCGACGACAGAGCGGCGCGGACTGCCGGCGGATTCCGGGCCGGCGAGCGCCTGCACTTCGGCGAGCACAGGACGCGAGCCTTCCATGGCGGCGAACACCGCTCGTCCGGAGGCTTCAGCTTCGCTACCGGCAAGGAAGAGAGCGGAGGGGTCGCGCGCGGCAGAGAGGCCCATCTCGCCCATCTCGAACACGCCGATCTCGTCTGTGGGACCGAAGCGGTTCTTCACCGAGCGCAGGATGCGGAACTGGTGGCCGCGCTCGCCTTCGAAATAGAAGACGGCGTCGACCATGTGCTCGAGCACGCGCGGGCCGGCGATCTGCCCGTCCTTGGTGACGTGGCCGACCAGGACGACGGTGGCGCCGGTCTTCTTGGCGAAACGCGTCAGCTCCTGCGCGCAGGCGCGGACCTGTGCGACGGAGCCGGGCGCGGCTTCGAGGCTGTCGGACCAGAGCGTCTGCACGCTGTCGATGATGACCAGTTCGGGCGCCGCCTGCTTCAGCGCCTTGAGGATGGCGCGCAGGTCGGTCTCGGCGGCGAGCTGTACGGGAGCTTCGGCGACGCCGAGGCGGCGCGCGCGGCCCTGGATCTGCGAGATGGCTTCCTCGCCGGAGATGTAGACCGACCTGACGCCGGCCTTCGCCATGGAGGCGGCGGCCTGCAGGAGCAGGGTGGACTTGCCGATGCCCGGATCGCCGCCGACCAGCACGGCCGACGAGCGGGCCATGCCCCCGCCGAACACGCGGTCGAGTTCCAGGATGCCGGTCGAAAGGCGTGGCGGCGGCGGCTCGTTGGTGTTGAGCGGGGCGAAGTCGACGCCGGCGGTGCGGGTCTTGGCTCCGCCGGATGGCGCTGAAAGCCCGCCCGGCGCCGAGACGGTCTCCTCGACCAGTGTGTTCCACGCGCCGCACGCCTCGCAGCGGCCGGACCATTTGGCATGGGCCGCGCCGCAGGACTGGCAGACATAGGCGGTGTTGGACCTGGCCATTTCGCCCCGGGGTTCGAATCGTTGGGGGCAAGCTGGCAGAAGCCAATGCGGAACGCGAGCGACCCGGGGGCAGCCTCAATCGCCACTTCAGAAACTGTAGCGCAAATCCTGTTGGAATCCGGTTGCGACCGGCATAGCGTCCGCCCGCCAGACGCAGAAAGATCCTGAAAGGACAATCAATGGCGCGCTACAACAACATTCTCGAAACCATAGGCAAGACGCCTGTCGTCCGCATCAACCGGCTCGCGCCGGCGCATGTGAACCTCTTCGTGAAGATCGAGGCGTTCAACCCGCTGGGATCGGTGAAGGATCGTCTTGCGCTGGGCGTGATCGAGGCGGCGGAGAAATCCGGAGAACTGAAGCCGGGCCAGACGGTGGTCGAGATGACCAGCGGCAATACCGGCATCGGCCTCGCCATGGTGTGCGCCGCCAAGGGTTATCCCTGCGTGCTGGTGATGCCCGAGAGCTTCAGCGTCGAACGCCGCAAGCTGATGCGGTTCCTGGGCGCCAAGGTGGTGCTGACCCCGGCGCCATTGCGCGCGACGGGCGCGATCACCAAGACGATCGAGCTCGCGAAGACGCACGGCTGGTTCATGACGCGCCAGTTCGAGAATGAAGCGAACGCGGCCTATCACGAGAAAACGACGGCGCGCGAGATCGTCGAGGACTTCAAGAGCGACGGGCTCGACTACTGGGTCACCGGCTATGGCACGGGCGGCACGCTGAACGGCGTTGCGCGCGTGCTCAACCGTGAGAGCCCGCGGACCAAGATCGTCGTCTGCGAGCCGACGGACGCGCCGATGCTGACCAGCCACCAGGCGCAGCAGCGCAATGCCGACGGCACGCCGGCGGCGGGCCACCCGGCGTGGAAACCTCACCCGATGCAGGGCTGGGCGCCGGACTTCATTCCGAAGCTCACCGGCGAAGTCGACATGTCGAAGGTCAACAGGGTGCTGACCATCGCTGCGCCCGACGCCATGAAGTGCAGCCAGGAGCTGGCGGCCAAGGAAGGTATCTTTGTCGGCATAACCGCAGGCGCGACTTTCGCCGGCGCGCTGGCGGTTGCGCAGGATGCGCCGAAGGGCGCCAACATACTGGCCATGATGCCCGACACGGCCGAGCGCTATCTCTCGACGCCGCTGTTCGGCAGCATTCCGGCCGAGATGACGGAAGAGGAAACGGCGATCCTGAAGTCGACGCCTTTCGCTGCGTCTCCGCCGGCCTAGTTCCGGCCTGAAACGGCGCGCCAGGCGGTGATCATCGCGGCGACGGAGCGGTCGACATCCGCTTCCGTCGTCGCGCCGCCGATCACTGAAATTCGCATGATCCAGCGGCCGCGCCATTCCGAGCCGCCGACAAAGCAGACGCCATCCGACTGGATGCGGGCGATGGTCCTGCGCGTAAGTTCGTCGTCGCCGCCGAAGCGGACGGTGACCTGGTTGAGGTTTACCGTGTTGTGGATCTCGACGCCGGGCTCGGCCGCAAGGCGTTCGGCAAAGCGCCGGGCGAAGGCGCAATGGCGGCTGACCATGTCGGCTATGCCCTTGCGGCCGAGGTGGCGGATCAGCGCCCATGTGGCGAAGCCACGTGCGCGGCGAGAGAGCTCGGGTACATAATCGGCAGGCGTGCGTTCGTCGTTCGGAGCGCCCGGCAGGTAGCTGGCAGAAATCTGCATCGCACGGCGATGCGCTTCCCGGTCGCGCACGATGGCGTAGCCGCAATCATAGGGCGTCTGCAGCCATTTGTGGCCGTCGACCGCCCAGCTGTCCGCCTCATCGATGCCGACCGCAAGGTGCGCCCGGTCGGGCGCAACGCGCGCCCACAGGCCGAAAGCGCCGTCGACATGGAGCCATGCCCCCTTCTCGCGGGCGGATGCGGCGATGGGAGGGAAGCGGTCGATGGCGCCGGAATTGATCTGGCCGGCCTGCGCGATGGCGATCACGGGGCCGGACGCCTGTTTCATGGCGCCGGCAAAAGCGTCGGGCAGCATGGCGCCATCATGGTCGACAGCGACCTTTACAACGCGGCTGGCGCCGAGGCCGAGATATTTGAGCGAGACAAAGACCGTGGAGTGCGCTTCTTCGCCGATGATCACGGTGATCGGCGGCGCGCCAAAGAGGCCGTTCGCCTCGACATCCCAGCCCGCGCGCCGCAGCACTTCGCTGCGGGCCGCGGCGAGGCAGGTAAAGTTGGCCATGGTGGCGCCGGTGACGAGGCCGACGGAAGACTCGCGAGGAAGATCGAGCAGTTCGAGCAGTGCATCGCCGGCCGCCGCCTCCACGGCCGCCGAAGCGGGCGTGGCCAACGGATTGCCGGTATTCTGCCCCCATGCGCCGGCGAGCCAGTCGGCGGCGACGCCAACAGGATCGCTGCCGCCGATGACCCATCCGAAGAAGCGCGGGCCAGTCATTGCGGCAAGGCCTGGTTCGGTGAAGCGGATGAGGTCGGCCATCACCTGCTCGGGCGGCGCGCCTGCGTCGTCGACGTTCAGGCGATAGCGTTCGAGCAGCTCTGCATAGGAAGCCAGAGGGCGGTGGATGCGGTCTGCATCTCCGCTGCGGCGCTCGGCTGCGTAATCCGCAACGCTGCGAAACAGGGCCTGCAGGGCGCTAGCGTCCATGAACGTCTCCCGGCGAGAACTTGCGGAGAGACTAGCCAGCCGCGCCGGGAAAGTCGCCGGAGAAACGACATTGCTCAGCCTGGCTCCAGGACCTCCAGTGGCCGGCTCTTGAGCAGCCGCTGCCGGACTTCCCTTGGGGATGCCCCGAACCAGCGCTGGCAGGCGCGCGTGAAAGCGGAGCCATTGGCGTAGTGCAGCTTCCAGGCGATGCAGGAAATCTGCACGTCGGGATCGCGAAGCAGCATCACTGCCAGCTCGCGCAGCACGCCATCCTTCAGCTGTTCGAGGCTGGTGTTGCAGGCCTGAAGCCGCCTCTGCATCGTACGTTCGTGGAGTCCGAGGGCCCTGGCGACTTGCGCTGCCGTGCAGTCCTCGCTCTCGATCATCACGCGAAGCATGTTTGTGACGTCTGGCGCGATCGAGGTCTCGCTGCGCGGCGGCTGGTTGCTGAGGTAGGTTTCGGCCATCGCGAGCAGCTGATGGTTGCGGCCGGCCCTGTAGGCGGCAAGCGCGCTTCGCTCGACCACGATGCCGGATTGCGGGCGGCCGAAGTCCGGGTCGGCGCCGAAGATCTTCCTGTAGGTGTAGAGCGGCGATATCCGCTGGTGCTGGAACCATACTTCGACCGGACGATACTGGCCGCAGCACATCACGTTGAGCATCCGGTGCAGCAGCACAACGTGACGTTCGTACATCTGCATCATTGGCGGCGGATGCGCCATACGCGACCGCACGCCGACGAAATCATCGGTCCGGCCGGGCAGCGGAGTATGGATCACCTCGGTGACAGGGCTGTGCACATGCACGTAGGCGGCGGCAAGATCCATGGCGTCCCTGACCGTGTCGGAGTTTTCCATGGCGATGTAGAGCGGCCCCAGAAACGACAGCTCCGTGATTTCTCCCCATCTCAGCCCAAGATCGGGATGATGCGTGGCGGCGGCCGCGGCGTTGAGGAGAAGGTTCAGGTTTCGCGACGAGACGAACTCGTCCGGACGTTCGAATTGCGGCAG
>DATBNA010000469.1:0-2785 GCA_036554545.1 Hyphomonadaceae bacterium | reverse complement strand
CGACCAGCAATCCCGTCTTCTCCGCGCCGAACGTCACCGGGGCGCCGAACACGCGCTGATACTCCTCGCGATATCCCGGATCGGCGTGCATGAACGACACCGCCATCGGGAACTTCATGCGCTGGAAATCCGGGTTCGCCGCGAACATCACCCGCGCATTCCATGTCAGCCGCGCGCACTCCGCCTCGGCGAGGTAGCGCGTGCGCGCGAACACCTCGTTGGGCTGCGTGATCCACAATCCTTCTTCCGTCGAGATCGCACGGATCAGCGCCGGATCCGCCGCCGGATCGCCGTCGAACACCAGCCGCGCATAGCGGTTCAGCGCCGGCCCGACCTCGTAGGCTATCTCGCACGCCTCGCAGATCAGGCCGACGATCGAGATCTCCTGCATCCGCACCGCTTCGCCGAACTGCAACGCGATGCCCGGCTCGCCCGTCAGCTCCGCGCCCGCCTCGAACAGCGCGAGATAGCTGGACAGCGGCACGCGATTGTCCTGCGCCTCGAGATCGGCTGCCGTCAGCCCCGACCGGCTCAGCAGCACCCGGCGATCCGCGCCCTTGCGGACGGCGAACTCCAGCAGGGCGTTCGGATAGCCCGCGGAAATCGTCGCTCCCGTCATCGCCGCGCCGCCTCCTGCGAGCCGCCCGCAATGTAACGCACGGTCATGTTTTTGGGGCCCCCGGTCATGGCGCCTCCATCCAGCGAATGATATCGATAATCGATAAACAGAAAGCAACGGGGTCAGAACCATGCTTACACGCCTCCCCGCCGCCACAGCGGTGCTCTCACTCCTGTTTTTCGGACCGTTTTCTGTCGCCCAAACACCATCGCAAACGGCGCCCGCGCAAACGCCAGCAGCGCCTGCAACTCCGCCCGCCGTCTACGTTCCGACCTCCCTTACGCCCGAACCGGGCCTCGCCCGCACGCCCGACGGCCGGCCCGACCTCCAGGGCGCTGTGTGGGCGGCCAACTTTTTCCCTGTCTTCGAATCCACGCCGATGTCCGCCGCACTCACAGTGCCGGAGCCGGAAGCGAAGAAGATGGTCGAGATGATGATCGCCGGCTTCAAGAAATCAGTCGGCCCCGCCCTCGAACTCGACCCGGAAGCCGAAGATCTGCTCACCAACGTCGACGGCCTGCCCCTGGTGCGCGGCGAGCGCCGCACGCGCATGGTCGTCCTGCCGGCCGACGGCAAGGTCCCGATGAAGCCCGAGGTGCGCAAGGACATCTCCTCCTCCAACCCGATGTCGATCGGCGCGCTCGACAATCCGGAGCAGCGGCCGATCAACGAGCGCTGCCTTGCCCTCAACGCGCGCCCACCGATGGCGACGCCGATCGCCTATGTCCGCTTCCAGTTCATCCAGACTCCCACCCATGTGGTGATCCACAGCGAGGATGGCGATGAGTCGCGCATCATCCCCTACGCCAGTGAACATGCAGCGGCGATCACGCCGAACTGGCTGGGCGACGCGATCGCGCGCTGGGAGGGTGAAACGCTGGTCGTCGAAACCATCCGCGCGCCGAGGCAAGGCCGTATCCGCGGCTTCAACAATTTCGTGGTGACGCCTGACTCGAAAGTGATCGAGCGTTTCACCCGCCTGTCGAACACAGAGCTGCTCTACCAGTTCACTGTGGAAGATCCTGCCCTGTACACCGCCCCCTGGCTCGCCGAGTACTCGCTCTACAGGGCCGACAGCCGTATGTTCCCGGGCAACTGCCACGGAAGCAACTACTCGCTGCCCAATATCCTCCAGGGCGCACGCGTCGCCGATGCTGCAAGCGCAAGATCCGTTGTCGAGAAGAAGTAGGCTGACCCTTCATGGCGCCTGACGTCATCTTCCATGCGCTCGCCGGAGCGACCGGCATCATAAGCGGCGGAACGGCCCTCTTCACGCGCAAGGGCGGCCGCGTGCATCGCTTGGCTGGAAAGATCTTCTTCTTTGCGATGATAACCGCAGCCGTCACGGCGATGTGGCTCGCTTGGAAGGTCGCTGACTACGGCACGCTCACTGCCGCCGTTCTCATCCTCTATCTTCTCGCCACCGGATGGATGACGGTCCGCCGCAAGCCGCGCCAGACCGGCGTCTTCGAAATCGTCACCTTCCTTCTTGTTGCGGCCGGCTCGGTCGCCGTCTTCTTCTTCACCCTGCAGTCCGTGCAGGCCGGAACGGCCCTGCTCGGCGGCATTCCCGGCTTCATCTTTTCCGCCGTCGCTGCGATTGCCGCCGGCCTCGATCTCAGCGTCATCCTGCGCCGCGGGCTCACCGCAAGGCAGCGTATCGCCCGTCATCTCTGGCGCACGCATGTCGGCCTGTTCGCCGCCTTCGGCTCCTTCTTCCCGGGCCAGCTGCAGTTCTTCCCCGACTTCATCCAGCAGGTCAGACCGCTGATCCTGCTCTTCATCCCCTCCTTCCTGATCATCGGCCTGATGTTCTTCTGGCTCGCCCGCCTCTTCTTCACCGGCTGGTTCGCAAAGAAGCCAATCATGGCGAGCGCATCCGCGCCCTCGTAACTCTTCCCGGCGCGCGGAAACGCTCTGGCAGCTGGTCTTTCCCAAACCACGGTCATCCTCGGGCAAGCCCCCGGGTCCGGCCATGGCCGGCCCGAGGACAGGCTCCGCGCGACCCGAGGATCCTTCTTTGCTTCAGCGTGGGATGGCGGAAGAAAAATCCTCGGCTCAAGGCCGAGGATGACCCGTCGAGACAGCAATGGGCGGCACAAAACCGTTCCAGTCCCCCTATTTTTCGATCCGCTTTTCGGAACTTCTCCAGTGCTTTCAGGGCTC
>DATBNA010000117.1:0-14913 GCA_036554545.1 Hyphomonadaceae bacterium | reverse complement strand
TCCGGAGACGCCGGTCAGGCAAGCGCCTATGCGGGCTATTATGTCGAGAACGTCCTCAGGAAAACGGAGGCTAGGCCGGCTTGGTGTCCGGCCTGACAAGGTTGCTTCGTTCAAAAGGCAAGCGATGAATTCACTTGTTGGAAACCTCACGCGCGCCTACCTTGTCATCGGCGGTTAGCTGCAGCGTTCGAACGGCAACACATTCCGTCGACCGTACATTTCTGTTCGGGAGCTGGCTCTGGCGGGGACCGTGGTCCCCATCATCTGGCGCCCACCTGTTCTGCAGGGTCGAACGGGAATGAAAAAGCTCGTACGGCGCACGGTGGCGCCGCCACCCTTCCTCTCGAGACGCTCCGGCAAGAGCGCCCAACAAGAGCGCAAATAAGCGGAGCGCACGCTGAGCGAGACTCCTCAACAGGCCGAGATCACCGAACAGAAGGCGATCCTGCGCGGCCACATGAAGGAGATCCGCTCCGAGGCGGCCGCGCGCGATCCCGATGCAGCCCAGCGCCTGGCGGCGCGGTTTCCCGTGAAGCTCTACGAGCGCTACGGTCCGGTGGTCTCCGGGTATCTCGCCAAGGGCGATGAGCTCGATCCGGCGCCGCTGCTGTCGCGCCTCGCTGGCCTCGGAGCACGCATCGTCCTGCCCCGTGTCGAAAGCGATGGCGCGATGACGTTTCGCGACGCTTCGCACGTAACGCTCGAGAAAGGGCCGTTCGGCCTGACGCAACCGTCGGCGACGGCGGAGATCGTGCGGCCTAACCTCGTGCTCACGCCGCTGCTCGCATTCGATGCGCGAGGGAGACGACTTGGCTACGGCAAGGGACATTACGACCGCGCCATCGCTGCCCTGCGGTCGACCGGCCGCGTCTTCTATCTCGGTCTTGCCTATGCCCAGCAGCAGGCGGATGTGATTCCGGTCGACCGGCACGACGTGTTGCTCGACTGGGTCGAAACGCCCTTGAATTCCGTGCCGCTTTTCCTCGGTCGCGCAGTCTCGCGGTAGCCGCCGTCTCTCCGAAGGCTAACTGAGTGTAAGGGATTGTTGCTTGACCCTGCATCACGGCGCGCGTCAGCATCGCGCCGGGACTGGGCGGCCATGACCGAGGCAATGGCCCCACGGGTTGCAGGGAGGACGTAATGGCGAACGGGTCAGGCTCGCTCGGCAAGGTCGTAAGGGCGGGCCTTCTTGCTTCGCTCGCCGTTGCCTCGGCTGCTGCATGTTCCGGAGGCGGAGGAGGCGGCTCGCCCCCCGGTCCGCCGCCGCCAATCCTTCCACCCCCGCCACCGCCACCTCCAGCCCCACCACCCCCGCCGCCACCCCCGCCCGCATCATTCTTCGAGACGCCGGAATACCTCGGCTCCAACTTCACCAGCGGCAACCGGCCGGGTCTGTCCCAGATCCACGCCTCAAGCGCCTATGCAGGCGGAGGCACCGGGCAGGGCATCACCGTTGCGGTCATAGATACCAACGTCGACACGTCCATCAGCGAACTCGCAGGCCAGATCGTGAGTTCATTCGACGTGTGTGCGACAGCTGCATCTGGCTGCAACATCGCGCGATCCTCGACAGACATCGACACGGACGGCCACGGCACGATGGTCTCCGCAGTGATTGTCGCCAACAAGAACAATACCGGCGTGCATGGTGTGGCGTTCGAGGCGAAAGTCCTCGCCATTCGCGCCGACCGCCCAGGCACATGCCAGGACACGACGCCCGATACCGGCGGCTGCAAGTTCAACGACAACACACTGATCAGGGCCATCAACCACGCCATCAGCAACGGCGCCCGCATCATCAACATGTCGCTGGGCGGAGATGACGGGTCGCAAATCTCCTCCGCCCTGCGTGCAGCCATTATCAACGCGACTAACCAGGGCGTGCTCTTCGTCATCGCGGCGGGCAATGAAGGAGCGGCGCCGACGGGCGCCGATCCCGCAAAGGGCCTCAATCCAACGGAACCGGCAATCGTCGCCGGCGATCCCGCGCTTGGCGGAAAGGTCGTCGCTGTCGGCGCCATCGGCCCGACAGGCGTGATGCCGACCTACTCCAACCGCGCAGGTTCGACGGCCAGCTTCTACCTTCTGGCGCCTGGAGGCGCCCCGACCGCGGGCCAGCGTCTGGTTGTCGCCGGCCTCGACGACGACATCGTCAATCCCGGTGATTCGGGCAACGATGCAGACACGGACGGCAACTACTGGGGCGTGACTGGAACCTCCTTTGCCGCGCCACACGTCGCGGGCGCGCTGGCGCTGTTGCTGGATGCGTTCCCGAACCTGACGCCGGAGAACGCGCTCGCTATCCTGCTGACAACGGCGGACGACTACGTCACAACCACTCCGGACGCCATTTACGGCGTTGCCGCCGCCGCCGGCACTGACTCGATCGGCGGCCGCGGCCTCATCAACCTGCAACGCGCCTTCGCGCCGGTCGGCACAGTCAGCTTCGATTTCGGCGAAGGCCCCGAAGTCGCGCTGTCGCAAGCCATGGGGCCGGCGCGCGGCGCGCTCGGCGACTGGGTCGAGCATTCCGGCGCGTTCAACGGACTGGTGTTCCAGGACAGCTACGACCGCGGCTTCCGCATCGGCGAGACGCGCATTGCCGGAGCGCGTGCGCCATTCACCGATTTCGGCGTCCGCGCCGATTTTGCCCGCGGGCAGGCGCGCGCCGTGCAGGCCGGCTCGGCCTCGCTTTCCTGGTTCAATGCGCCCACACCCGCCTATGACCCGCGCACTCCGTGGGCCGAGGCGCCGGATCCGCATTTCACGTTTACCTACAACTTTGCCGGCGGCCAGATCGCAACCGGCCGCGGCGGCGGGCCGGAGCGCCTGACGCCTGGCTTGTCGCTGGTCGACGATCCCTCAGGTCCCGTGTCGCTGGGCTCAGGCGATTCCTGGACCAGCGTCGCCCACAATTTCGGCCCGGTGACGCTCGACATGCGCTCATCCTCCGGCAGCGGCCGCATGGCGTCGAGCATGGGCGTCGGCGCAGGCGGCGAGGCCAGAAATGGAGACAAATGGGCCGTACGGCTGGGCTACACCGCCGTGAAGGACGCCAACACCACGCTCGGCGGCGCCATGCAGAGCCGCTTCGGCTATGAGGACGACGGCGCCAGGCTTTCAGCAGTCAGTCTCGAAGGCCGCAAGGACGTCGGCCTCTGGCGGTTCAGCGGTTCGGTCGAAGCCGCAGACGCGCGCGTCGATCAGCTCAGCGTTTCCGGCCTCTGGACCAGCGCCTGGTCGCTGAGCGCCGAGCATCCGGCGGCTGGCGGCAATCTTCGCTTCACGGCGGGCCAGCCACGCCGGGCTGAAGGCGGCGAGCTGGCGTTCAGTGCGCCGATCGCCATCACCAGGAGCGGCGAAATTCTCTACGAGGACCGCATTGCGGGTCTCACGCCTTCAGGCCGCGAACTCGATCTTGAGACCGCGTGGTCGACGCGGCTTGGCGACATGACGACGTTCGAAGCGGCGGCTGCGCTGTCGCTTCAGCCCAACCATGTCGCCAGTGCAAAGCCTGAAACGGCGCTCTGGCTCAGTCTGCGGCACGCCTGGTAGGATCGGCCGCGCGCCGCACGCGGCGCATGGCGCGGCGGACGACAAGGCCGAAGCGCTGCATCGACCGGCTGCGCCGCGGGGCCGCGAAGCGGCGCACGTGCTGTGTGCCACGCGAGCCCATCCGCTCGGCCGCACGCACGATGTCCGGCGTCGCCAGATCTTCGGGCGTGGCAAACAGCCGCCATGCCATTGAGCCGCGCCGCGCCCGGCGCGACAGCCCCTTGGTGATCATCGGCGCAAACAGCAGCACGGTCGCCATCGGCACGTTCTGAAGCATGAAGCTGGGGGAAATGGCGAAGCTGACAACCAGCAGCCCCATGCCGAAAACCATGTGCTGGCGGTAGTGGCGAACGAGATCGCTCCAGGCAAAGCCGTCGCGATCGCGTACCTGCGGACGCCAGCCGCCGTCGACTCCCGCGAGCGTCGAAAGGATCGAGCCGGCGTGATTGACCATGACGATCGGCGCCATCACGGTTGTGGTGGCGAGATCGGCGACGACCACGAGCAGGAAGCGCGGCGAGCGGCCCCAGCCTGGCAACTTGCCAACGGACCAGAGCAGTACGGCCAGCCATTTGGGCGAGGTCAGCACGAGGGCTGAAATCAGCAGCAGGCGAAGCCCGGCGCCAGGGTCGGTGGCGATGCTGGTAGTTTCGGTGTCGAAGAACTTGGCCCAGCCGGCGATGAACACGCCCATGACGATCAGGCCGAGCCACAGAAGTCCGGACATGTAGCCCATGACGCCGGCGGCGATGTGGACCTTGCTGAGCCAGTCGAAGCCGCGAGCGAAGAGAAGCTGGATCTGCTGGATGTTGCCCTGCGCCCAGCGGCGGTCGCGCGAGGCAAGGTCGACCAGAGTCGGCGGGGCTTCCTCATAGCTGCCCTCGATGTCGCCAGCGATTTCGACGCGCCAGCCGGCGCGGCGGAGCAGGGCGGCCTCGACAAAGTCGTGGCTCAGGATCTTGCCGCCAAGCGGCTCGCGGCCGGGCAGGACGGGAAGGCTGGCATGCCGTGCAAAAGGCGCCAGGCGAATGATGGCGTTGTGGCCCCAGAAATTGCCGGCGCCGCCAGACCACCAGGTGAGGCCCGATCCAAACAGGCCGCCATGCACGCGCAGCGCAAGTTGCTGCGCCCGCGCCGAGAATGTCTTGGCGCCGACAATGATGGGCAGCGTCTGGATGAGGGCGGTGCGCGGGTTGGCGTCGGCGCGGCGCACCAGCTCCAGCATGGCTTCGGGAGACACCATGGAATCGGCGTCGAGTTCGATCATGTATTCGTAACGGGCGCCCCAGCGCCGGACGAAATCGTTGATGTTGCCCTGCTTCTTCTGGGTGTTGTCGCGGCGGCGGCGATACCAGAACGGCGCGTTGGGATGGCGGCGCACCAGATCCTGCATGACGCTTTCTTCGATCGCCGCGAGTTCGGGATCTGTGGTGTCGGACAGGAAGAAGACCTCGAAGTCGTTTGAGGCGTCGAGATCCTTCAGCGCCTCCCACATTGCCTCGGCCGAGCCCATCACCTTGGCGGCGCTCTCGTTGTAGAGCGCGATCACCAGCGCGGTACGCGAGCCTTTGATCGAAGGCGCAGGCGAGGGCGACAGAGTCGGCGGTGCGAACAGCAGGGCGAGCGTGCCGGCGGCGCCTGTACCCGCAGCGGTCGAGAGCCAGCCGAAGTTCAGGGTAAAGAGGACGACCGCCGCCCACTCGAAGGCGTTGACGCCGCCCGGCTGGAATGTCGCCAGCATGGCCTGCGCCGCAAACGCCGTCACGGTGAGGGCGCAGGCGAAGATGATCAGGAAGCGCCAGCGGCCGTCCGTTTCGCGCTCGGGGCGAGTGCGAGCCGTTGACAGCGGCTGCTGGGGCATGGCGAGGGGCGCCTCGGGCGGACGCCGGGCATAGCCTGCGTCGGGGCCGGAATAGGCGCCGGCCACCGCGTTCACGGTTAACCGCGCGTCCATTGGGCAATCCCGGTTGTCGGTTGTTCTTGTCGATTTCGACGCTCAAGGACGCCAGGCGCGGCGCCCGCAACAAACGCAGATGTCTTCACGACTCAAGCACCCCTTGGACAATCCGCACCCGGCGGCGTGCCTCGACCGAACCTGTCGGGTGTTTCCCCTGTCAGGCGCGGCCTATCGTTAATACCTGTCGCGTCCCGGGTGTGGCTTCTAACACACTATCGGGGGAGGTTTGCCACCCGAAAAAGCCGCTTCGGCGAAGAATGCCCGCGAATTAATCACTTGACCTTCGCGGCAAAGTTTCTCCACCCGCATGGCATAAGGGTTTTCCGGTTTCCGGCGGTCTGGTCGCCAGGCGGCCTTTCGTCTCAGTTCCCCGCGGAAGGACCGGGCGGATGCGGCGGGGACTGGGTTTCCGCGTGCGCAGGGGTGGCCGGCCGGTCCAGGATCAGCCGCTCGATGAAGAACTCCATCATGCGCGTCTGGTCGACGCCGGTGTGGCCCCGGTCCGGGCCGACCTGCACCTCGAAGCTCTTTCCGGCAGCCTGCAGCGCCTTGATCAACTGCAGCGAGTTCTTTGGATGCACATTGTCGTCCGAGGTGCCGTAGTAGATCAGCAGGTCGCCCTCGAGTTGTTTGGCGTAGGTGAGCACGGCGGCCCGGTCGTAGGCATCCTTGTCCGTCGACGGCAGGCCGAGATAGCGCTCGCTATAGGCCGTGTCATAGAGCCGGTAATCCGTCACCGGAGAGTTCGAGACCGCCGCCTGAACCACATCAGGATAGCGCAGCAGCACGGTCGCTGCGACCGTGCCGCCGTACGACGTGCCGTAGATGCCGACGCGCGAGGCGTCGACATAGGGACGCGATCGCAACGCGCGGATGCCGGCCGCGAAGTCGTCCATCTCGACGATGCCGAGCTGCTTGTAGATCGTATCGAGGATCTTTCGGCCCTTGCCGCTGGCGGTGCGGGCGTCCATGCGCAGGATCAGGAAGCCGTACTCGGCCAGCGGGCTCGCCGGCGCAAAGCTTTCCGACGCGCCGTTCGAACCGGGCCCGCCATAGACGCTGACCAGAACGGGATACTTCTTCGACGGATCGAAGTTCGACGGGAATTGGAGCAGGGCGTGGAGCGGCGTCTTTCCATCCGCCGATGTGAAAGTGAAAAGCTCGGCGCGTTTCAGCCCGAGCCGTTCGAACTCCGCCATGTCGCTCCTGGCGATCTCGACGATCGGCTCGCCGTTGACATCGAGCAGGCGCGAGACAGGCGGCTGGTCATGCGTCTGGGCGACATCGACAAAGTATTTTCCGTCCGGAGAAATGTCGACGCGATGCGTGAAGGCCGGGTCCGTCAGCCGCTTGTCGCCTGAACCGTTCAGCTTCACGCGGTGAAGCTGGACCTTCATGTGATTGTCGCCCGAACGCGCCGTGTACCAGACAAGGCCGGCTTTGTCGTCGATCTTGGAGATCTCTACGACGTCGAAGCGATGATTGGTGAGGCGTGCGAGCTGTTTGCCGCTGAGGTCATAGAGATAGAGGTTCCTGAAGTCGTTGCGTTCCGAAACCCAGACGAACCGCTTGCCGTCATCGAGGAAACGCGGCGCGGTTCCCGCGGCCCAGGCATTGGGGCGGCTCTCGCGGACGACTGTGCGGCAAGCGCCGGTGAGGGCCGAGCAGGCTGCGAGGTCATAGACCTTCTGCAGCCGGTCGGCGCGGCGGACGAGGACTTCTTGGCCATCCTTGGTCCATTGCGCCCCCCAGACGTAGTGGCCGACGACATCGTCGGTGAACGGCCTGCCTTCGCGCACGTCCATCCGTGTGGTGACGCCGGTATCGAGGTCGTGGACCATAAGGTCGGCGACAGGGTTGTGCGATCCCGGATGCGGATAGGCCTGCGTCAGGACATTGGAGAGCGTCTTCGTGTGGTCGAGCTGCAGGAAATAGTCTTCGACCTGTGTCTCGTCATAGCGCATCCACGCCAGCTTGCGGCCATTGGGCGACCACCACACGGGCTGGGAGACGCTGAACTCCTCAAGATAGACATAGGAGCCGACGCCGTTGCGGATGCGCGCACCAGGCGAGCCGTCGGTCGAAATCTGTCTTTCCGGTCCGCCCGCCACGGGAACAATCCACACATTGTGGTCGCGGGAGAAGGCGCGCATCTGCCCGTCGGGCGAGATGACATCGGCATCGCGTCCGCGTCCGCGGGCGAGAACGAGACCGGTCGGCGCAGGCGGCGACGCGGGCCCGGTTGCGGGCGTGGTCTCCGTCGTCGCGCGCGGCGGCGCCTCCATGATGCTCATCGTCGCGAGGCTGAAGCGAAGGCGCTTGCCGTCGGCGGAGTAGTCGAAGGAGAGGGAGTCTTCGGCCCAGGCGGCGTTGACGGCGCCCAGCTTCACAGAGCGGGCGATTTGCGGCGCCATTGCGGCCCAGTTGTCATGGCCAGGCATCGACCTGATGCGGGATTGGCTGACTGCCGGCGCGGCGGAGAGTGCAACAACCGCGGCCAAGACAAGCGCCGTTCCGATCCTGGTAGAGCCTTTCATCGCTGCCCGTCCGCTGGTTCTCTTGCGTTTCGACCCCGCGTCACTTTCTCTGGAATTTCTTCCGCGGTCGAGGGGAGGCCGTGTTTTCCGATTCCCTTGAGGGGAATCGCGGCCGGCCCTATTCCGGGGGCCCATGGACCCGATCTCAGCCCCGCAGCCCAGGAACGAACGGCGCGGGGCCTTCCTGCTGCTCTTTGTCTGCCTGCTGGCCGTCGGGGCCGGTAACACCATGCTGACGTCGGCCGTACTGCCGCCGCTGACGCGCGAGCTTGGCCTGCCGGACTGGACAGCCGGCGCGATCTTCTCGCTTTCGGCGGCGATCTGGGTGGTGACTGCGCCGTACTGGGGCAACCGGTCCAACGTCTGGGGGCGTCGGAAAGTCGCCGCCATCGGCATGTTCGGCTTTGCCGCATCGATGCTGTTCTTTGCCCTGAGCGCCGCCGTCGCGCTGGCGGGCTGGCTTACCAGCTGGGTCCTCATATTCATTCTGCTGCTCACCGCCCGCACGCTGTTCGGGGTCTTCGGCTCCGCCACCAATCCTGCCGCCCAGGCGTATGTCGCCGACCGCACTACGCGCGAAGAGCGCATGGACGAGATAGCCACGCTGACTTCCGGCTTCACGCTCGGACAGATGGTGGGGCCGGCCGCAGCCGCGGTCCTGATTACCGCCGGGGCGATGCTGACGCCGGCTGTAGGCATGCTGGCGCCCGTGGTGATCATCACCATCATCGCGACCGTGGTGGGCTGGATGGTGCTGGCGAAGTTACCCGAGCACCGGGCGCCGAAGACCGATGCGGGCCTGGGTCGGATCGGCGCCAAGGGCCTCTGGCGTGATCCGCAGATCTTTCCCTACCTGCTTTATGCGGTCGGTCTTTCGCTGGTCACAGGCGTGCTGAGCCAGACTTTTCCATACGCGATCATGGACCGGATGGGCGCAGTAGGCGCAGCGTCGGCGCAATACACTGGCCCCGCCATGACGATGGGCGCGATGGCGACGCTGATCTCCCAGCTCGTGCTGATTCCGCGCATGAAGCTGCCGATCCGCTCACTGATGGTCTATGGCGCGCTCCTGCTGGCGTTGTCCTCGCTCTTCATGGTGTGGGCGCAGGATTTTGCGCTCTTCGCTTTTGCGCAGATCCTGTTCGGTTTCGGGCAGGGGTTTGCGCGCCCGGGCTTTTCTGCTGGTGCTTCGCTGTCGGCGACACATGAGCAGCAAGGCGATGTCGCTGGCCTTGTTACCGCCGCCAACGGCATGGGTTTCATCGTCTCGCCGCTGTTCGGGCTGTGGCTTTACGAGGCTGTCCGGCCGGCCGCGCCTTTCATCTTCTGCGCGGTCCTGCTGGTGCTGATGACCGCCTACGCCTGGTTCACCGCGCGCTCGACGCTGGTCGGCAAGGAAGTCGTAAAGGAAACCGCGCCGGAATGATCCGGCGCGGGCTTGAGGCTGGAGGAACACCCCGAAATGGGGATTTCTGATCAGCCCGGGCTTGCGGGCGCCTGCTCGGCCGGAGGCGGCGTCTCAGGCGCAGGCTGCGGTTGCGGCGCCGGGACCGAGCGCGCCGCATCGCGCACGCTATCGCTTACATCGTCCGCGGCGTCGCCGATCGCATCGGCGCTGCGCTCGATCGCACTCGATGTTGAATCGTCGCTGCGCCACTGTCCGTCATAGAACATCCACCCCAGCACGCCGACCGCAACGATGAGCGCGCCGACGGCGAAGTACAGGAATGCGTTGTTGCCGCTGCTACGTTCTTCGGTAGCCATGGAACATCTCCCTCAATACCGGGGAGACCAACGCTCATGGGTTAAGTGGAGTTCCCGGATCGGGGCTCGCCGTCGGAGCGACAGGCGTCGACGCTGGGGCATCAGGCGCCGGTGGGCTGCCCCCGGGTTCGCTCGGGCTTGCGGTAGGTGGAATAGCAGGCGGCGCGCTCTCGCTCGGCGCCGGTGCGCTGGCGGGTGCGCTGGGCGCCGGCGTGCTCGCTGACGCACTGGCGCCCGGCGCGGGGGGTGCGGCCGGCGCAACGGGGCTCGCCGCCGGGGTAGCGAAGCTGGTCGGTGAGGCGACGTTCGCGGCAACCATTACATTGTCGAGCATCTCCGTCGTGGGGAAGCCGTCAGCCACAAGCCCCTTGGCCTTCTGGAAGCGCTGGAGGGCGCCGCGCGTGCCGCGGCCGATGACGCCATCAACGGCGCCGGCATTGAAGCCAAGCGTGTTGAGGCCGGTCTGCAGGTCCTTTACCTGCGCCTGCGTCAGCAGCGTGATGTCGGTCGGCCATGAACGCGAGAGGTCGGGACGTCCCGCGAGACGGTCAGCGAGGAGGCCGATAGCAAGCGCGTAGGCGTCTGCGTTGTTGTAGCGCTTGATGACGAAGAAGTTGTCGAACAGCAGGAAGGCCGGTCCATAGGAGCCCGCCGGCAGGAAGAGTTCCGCCGTCAGTCCGTCCGAGTTGGCGAAGGCCGGCGCGGTCGCCGGCGTCAGCCCCAGCGCTTTCCAGGCTTCCACCGTGTGCTTGCGGCCATCGCCCATCGCGTAGTCGAAGCCCTCGGGAATGCGCGCCTCGACCGCCCAGGGCTGACCCTGCCGCCAGCCCATCGCCGTGAGGTAGTTGGCGGCGGAGGCGAGGGCGTCGCCCGTGTTGCCCCAGAGATCCTTGCGCCCGTCGCGATCGAAGTCGCGGCCATAGGAAACGAAGGTCGACGGCATGAACTGCGTCTGGCCGACGGCGCCGGCCCACGACGCCCTGCGGAAATCATCGCGCGTCGCCGAGCCATCCTCGATGAGCTGCATGATCGCCATCAGCTCGGCCTCGTTGAAATCCCTGCGCCGGCCGATGGCGGCCTGGCTGGCGATGGCGCGCGGCGCATCGATGTCGCCGATCACCGCGCCATAGCTCGATTCCATGCCCCATACCGCCGCCACGATCTCGCGCGGCGTCGCGTAGGACCCTTCGATCGAATCGAAGATTGCCTTGTTGCTGGCAAGCCGTGTCTGCCCGTTGGAGATGCGGGTGGGGGAGACTGCGGACCGTGCATAGTCCCAGATCGGCTTTACGAACTCGGCCTGGTTGTCGAAGGTCTGGACCTGCACGCTCTCCTCGATCGGCGTGAGGCCGTCCAGCACCTGCTTGATCGACGACAGCTTGCGCCCTGCGCCCTGCGCCCTGGCGGCGAAGTCGGTGCGCCACTGGTCGAAGTTTGCGTCCCCTGATGGCTGGAAGCTGATGGCCTGCGGCCCTGCGCCCGGCGATTCCGATCCAGGCGGCGCAGGAGAATTGGGACGGGGAATAGGGGCGCCTGCGAGGTCTTCGGTGGTCTCGCACGCGGTCATCAGCAGCCCGATCGCAACTGCGGCGATTGCGCACCGTGTGGATCGTGACATCAGAAGCCGCTCCCTCGCCCTCGTTTCCGGCGCCTGCCGGTGAATCACATATAGCACGGCCGGAACTTTCGCCCCGGCGCCTGATTTCGCCAGCAAAGAGCCAGCATACGGCGAATTTGGGCCAGCTTTGGGAAGTTGCTGCGCGCAAAAAAACCCCGGAGGTTTCGCCTCCGGGGTTTCAGTTGGGAGCTCCCCTCGGGGGCTATCAGAATTCCTTTCGCAGGCCGACCTTGATGGTCCGTCCAAGCGCGTTGCCGATGAACGGATCGTAGCTGTACTGCTGCTGGGTGAACGGCGGATCTTCATCCGTCAGGTTGTCGATGGCCAGCGTGGCCGTGAAGTCCTCATCCCACGGCATCGTGTACTGGTAGTAGAGGTTGTGGGTCGCGAAGTCGTCGATGTTCTCGAACGGAGTGCCGAGGAACCGGTCGTCCTTCACGCCCTGGATGAAGCGATAGACATAGCGCAGGTTGTGGCGGCCGATCGCGTAGTTGAGCGTCGTGTTCGTGCGCCACTCGGAGACGATGTCGCCATCGCGCGAGTAGTTCGAGAAGCCGAGGCCGTCGACTTCCGGAGACAGCGTCACACCGTTCAGTTCGAACGCCGCGATCGTGTAGTCGAGCACGTTGGTGCCCTGGAAGCTCGCCGTCCAGTCGCCGCCGAGCGCCGTGAAGGCGTAGCTCGCATCGATGTCCACGCCTGCTGTTGTGGCGCCGGGGCCGTTGCCGCGCACCGACCGGATCGAAGTCACGTCCTGTCCGATCGTCACGCCCTGGGTGCAGCCCGCCGCGCCGACGCCGTTGATGAACGAAATCCGTTCGATCAGCGCCGCCGAGCAGTTGATCAGCTGGCTTGGCCCTCTCGCCCCGACGAAGGTGGTGTTGAGGACCTGGTTGTGGCTGACCGTCTTGATCTCGTCCTGGATCTCGAAATTGAAGTAGTCCAGCGAGAGACGGAACCGGCCGTCGAGCGGCAGATCATCGAAGTTGAAGATCGCGCCGAAATTCATGACCTCCGCCGTTTCAGGCTTGAGCCCGGCGAGGTTCTCCGTTTCCACCCGCAGGTATTTGTTTCCGGCGTTCTGGATCAGCGAAAGGCCGCTGGTGATGTCGCCGGGCGTGATGTTCGGCGGCGTCGCATAGTTGGTGCCGAACGACCCGCGGATAGCGAGCCAGTCGAAGGGATCCCACTTGCCGGCCACCTTGTAGACGGTCGCTCCGAGGCCCGAACGCGGGAACTCCTCACGACGCACGGCAAGCTGGAAGCCGAGATTGTCGAGGACGGGCGCCTGCAATTCCCCGAAGTAGGAGTATTGCTGCTGGTCCGACTTGTTCGGGCTGTTCTGTCCGAAGAACCAGTAGGGCGACTCGCCCGTAGGTGGACAGCCGCCCTGGCCAGGCTGCTGGCCTGGCCACTGGCAGGGGAACGAGCCCGGATCGAGGAAATCACCCTCGACCTGGTCCCGGTTTTCCGACTGACGCCACTGCGCGCCGGCCGCCCAGGCCACCATGCCGCCCGGGAGGTTCAACGGCGAGCCGCCGGATGTGAGGACGTCGACAACGAGGTTGTTGCTGACCGATTCTTCGTGACGCTCGTCATAGAGCCACGCCGCCAGTTCCGGCGAGATTTCATTGCCCGGAATGTAGCGCGGGTTTGGCGTCCCGAATGTTCCGTTGGCTGCATAGCTGGACGCAAACGGGTTGAGGAAGAGACAGCCGTTCTTGCCTGCGGCGCCCGGGTTCTGCGTACCGATCGAGTCGTAGAACGCCTCGGTGTACGCGGCGTTCTCGGCACTTGAAATGACGCCGTCATTGTTGGTGTCCGCAACCAGATTCCAGTTGTCTGGAACGAGGTCGGGAGCGTTGCAGTCGGGACCGCCGAAGCCGTTGAGCGCTTGCTGAACCTTGTAGCCGACGATGTCCGGCAGCGTGTTGTCGGTCGTCGCGAGATTGTAGGTCAGCGACACCTTCCAGGTGTCGAGCCAGTCGCCAGCCCAGTCGCCCCATTCGCCATCGAGCGCCGCAACCGCGTTCCAGTTTTCGAGCTGGGTCGTGGGCGTCGTGCCTTCACCGGGCCCCCAGGCCGGGTTGCCGCTGGGACCGAACATGATCGACAGGAACTGGTCGGCGTGGTCGATAAACGGCAGCACCAGCGGGTTAATCTGGCTGGCGTTCTGGGCAAGGAAGGAGTCGAAGTAGGGGTTCGTACGCGGAACGCGATACTGGAATGCCGTCCCGCTGCTCGGCGCCGGTCCGACGTTCGCCTGATAGGCCGCGACCGTGCCGATATCGTTGGCGTCCGACTTTCCATAGGAAAGCTGTGCGGTGAAGCGCGTAGAATCGTCGAGATCCGCAGTGAACTGGCCATAAAGGCGCACCTGGTCGACCTCTTCGACCAGGTTGTAGGTGTGGATCATGTAGTTCCACCAGCACGTCGGAAGGCCGCTGATCGGGATCACCTGTCCCTGCACAGGACCCGTCGCGGTCTGACACTGTTGCGTTGTGAAGTCCTGCACGAGACCGAGCGTGCCGCCGGTCGCTGACCTCAGCAGGTACGTGCCGTAGTTGTGATACGGCGCCCACGGCGTCGAGTTCTCGGAGAATTCCCGCGTGGCCCAGTCGCGCTTGCTGACCGGCAGTTCGCTGCGGTGAGAGTATTCCGCCGAGAACATGAGGTTCGACTGGTCGAATTCGTGGCCCCACAGCACGGCCCCCGTCCAGTCGCCCTTCGAGCCGTCGACCCCGCGGAAGTCGCCCTGCACGATCAGTCCGTCAAAACTGTCGCGTGTGATGAAGTTGACGACGCCGCCTGTTGCGTCGGCGCCGTAGATCACCGCGCCGCCGTCCTTGAGGATCTCCGTCCGCGACAACGCGATGGAAGGGATCATGTTGGTGTTTTCGGAGAAGCGCCGGCCGTTGAAGATGGTCAGCGTGCGGCCGCCGCCAAGGCCGCGCAGGTTCAGCGTGGCCGCTCCGATTCCACCATAACCAGCCTGGAACTGGTTGGTCTCGCCGACCGTCGAGCCCACCACGGACAGCGTCTTGATGAAGTCCATCGTGCTCTGATTGCCGGACTTGAGGTTGTCGTCCGCGGTGTAAACCTCGACGGGCAGCGCTGCTGATTCCACGGCCCCGGCGATGTTGGAGCCGGTGACGACGATGCGTTCCCCGCCGGCGTCCTGGTCCTGAGGCCCTGTCTGGCCAACCTGCGCGACAGCTCCGGCCTGTGGCCCCGGCTGCCCGGCGTCCTGCGATGCAGGAATTTGGTCGGCTGGGCCCTCCTGGGCTGCCGCCGACGGAATGGCCATGAGGTGCAGCGACAGCGCAAAGGCGCTCGCGCCCGCAAATGCGTGGCGTTTCATTTGGATTTCCTCCCCTGGGGCCGGTTTTCCGGCCTTTTTCTCGCACAGCGGGTCGACCCGCGGCCTCAGGTTCAGTTGACTTTCGCGGAAGGCAAGTTGACGTAAACGGAATGTTGACGTT
>DATBNA010000444.1:0-2048 GCA_036554545.1 Hyphomonadaceae bacterium | reverse complement strand
CCTGTGGCCTGCCGGCCATACTTTGCTGCGTCCGCCATCGCCTGTTCGACGCGGACATCCTTCCAGTCTACGTCCAGTTCCTCGGCGATCAGCATGGGCAGCATCGTCTTCACGCCCTGGCCCTGTTCCGGGTTCTTGGATGTGATGGTGACGATGCCGTCGGCCGCGATATGCACGAACACGTTCATGGCGCCGCCGCTGGTCTGGCTGATTGCCTGGGCGGACGCACCCATCAGTCCAGGCATCGAGAACGAGAGCAACAAGCCGCCGCCTGCGGCGGCGCCAACCTTCAGGAAGCTGCGCCGCGATGCGTCCACTTCATCGCGCGTGACATCGAGCTTGCGGGTCATGGTTCATCCCCTACGATCGGGCGCGTATCGCTGGTGGGAAGTCCGGCTGCTTCCTTGATGGCGGCGCGGATGCGCGTGTACGTCGCGCAGCGGCAGATGTTGCCGTCCATCGCGCTGTCGATGTCGGCATCCGTCGGCTTCGGCCTGGCGGAGAGCAGGGCGGTCGCCGCCATGATCTGTCCTGCCTGGCAGTAACCGCACTGCGCGGCGTCGACGTTCAGCCAGGCGGCCTGGATCTTCCTGCCGAGGGCGGTCTGTTCGACGCCTTCGATGGTGGCGACTGCGCGTGCGCCCACGCTCGAGACCGGCGTGATGCAGGCGCGGGTCGGGACGCCGTCGAGATGCACGGTGCAGGCGCCGCACTGCGCCATGCCGCAGCCGAACTTGGTTCCCTTGAGGTCAAGCGCGTCGCGCAGCACCCAGAGCAGAGGCATGGCGGGATCGACGTCCACCTTGCGGACAGCGCCGTTGATCGTGAGCGAATAAGCGGTCACTCGATCCTCCCTGAATGCGCAGGGGCGAGCCTAATGGAAATTCGACGTTTGGCGTAGCCCTTGGTCCGTCGGTGGGCCGCACAACCTTCGGTGATGAGGCCTTTCGCCGATCGGGCGGACTAGCCGACTGGTCCCGCAGCGCAGGCGCCCGGCGGCGGCGTTGACCGTGAATAGCTGCGGCCGATCCAGGCATTGTGGCCTGGCTCCCATGTCGCCTTCGCGAGATTGTCGCTTAGGCCGGAGGCAGTCGCCGCCCATGTGCCGACATCGATCATGTAGTCCTCGCCCGTGACGTTCTGCGGCCGGTCGCGGGTTGCATATTCGTCGTAGCGGTGCGTGGCCGCGCACGGGAAGCGCATTGCGACCTCTTCCATCGCCAGCGCCGTGGCGCGATGGTCGGGATGATCGCCCGGATTGAGCGCTTCGTTCGTCTCGGCAATGTGGAGGCTGAGGCCGGATTCATCCACGCGTTCGCGCTCGACTATGGCGGCGAGCGTGCCGACCAGGTCGCTCCAGCCGACATAGCGCGTGCTGCGGTCGATGGTCTCGCTCGATTCGATGGCGGCGGTGCGGAGCTTCTCGATCGCTTGCGGATGCGGGGTGAAGACCGCGCCATTGACGATGTTGCCGTCCGGCAGCCGCAGGAAATAGACGACCGCGTTGGCATAGGCGAAGCGCTGGATTGCGTGGCCGCCAATGTCGACCTTGGCGGCGTTCATCGCGAGGCCGAGCCCTTGCGCTGGATCAGCGGCGTTGGCCATGAAGCGCACGGCGCGCAGCGCGCCTTCCTCGCGAGCGAGATAGTAGGGGACAGGTTCGCCTGTGACGCCGCGACCGGCATCGCCTGCCGTGACATGGATGAAGACCGCCTTTTCCTGTTTCTCGTCCATGGCGCGCCAGGCGGCCGGGTTCATGAAGAGCTGCCAGTCGTCCTGGTGCGCGACGGTGAACACGCTCACCATCGGCGGCGATGGCGGGGAAGGCTGGGGCGGGGTCGCAGGCGTCGATACGCATGCGGCCGACAGGGTGGCCAATACGGCAGCGGCAACACGTTTCAGCTTGTCCTCCCGCGATACTGTTGGCGACAGCCTAGCGTGCGCGACGCGCACGTACAGATTCCGCTAGGAGAGGCCTCAGGCCGGACTGGAGGCCGGCCGTGCGCCCGCGGCCGGGACGAGCGCCGGCGCCACGGCCTGCTGCTTCT
>DATBNA010000442.1:0-3610 GCA_036554545.1 Hyphomonadaceae bacterium | reverse complement strand
CGCGTGCGCGTCCCTTCGGTCTCGCCCGCCCCCGGCGCTTCGCTCATGCTATTCGACGATCTTCTCGGCCTTCGGATCGATCAGCCTATACCCGAGTCCGCGTTCCGTGAGGATGCGGTTGGACCCGATCTTGCGGCGAAGGCGGCCGACAAACACTTCGATCGTATTCGAATCGCGGTCGAAGTCCTGATCATAGATGTGCTCGACCAGCTCCGTCCGCGGAACGACACGGCCCTGATGGTGCATCAGATAGCTGAGCACGCGGTATTCGTGCGCCGTCAGCTTGATCGGCTCGCCATTGACCGAGGCCCGCGCCGCACGCGTATCGACACGCAGGTCGCCGCACTCCAGCGCCGCACTTGCATGTCCGGCCGCACGCCGCATCAGCGCACGCAGGCGCGCCAGCAGTTCTTCGGTGAAGAACGGCTTGGTCAGATAGTCGTCAGCGCCGGCGTCAAACCCGGCGACTTTCTCGCTCCAGCGATCACGCGCTGTCAGGATCAGCACCGGCAGGTCCTTGCCTGCCGCGCGCCACTTCTCGAGCACACGCACACCGTCCATTTTCGGCAGGCCGAGATCGAGGACGGCCGCATCATACGGCTCCGTGTCGCCGAGGAAGTGCCCTTCCTCGCCGTCCGGCGCCAGGTCGACCGCATACCCCGCCTGCGTCAGCGCATCAGTGAGCTGACGGCCAAGATCAGGATCATCTTCAACGACAAGAACTCTCATGTTTTCCCGCTAGCGAACTGAGAGGACGCGACCGGTTGCGACATCGACTTCGATCGTCAACCGTTTCCCTTCCTCGGTTATCCACGCAATGATGTAACGCTCGCCCTGTTTCGACGCGTCGAGATGCTGGCCGCCATACTGCCTCCGCAGGTCCCGGATCACGGAGCTGAGCGGGACTTCCCTGCGCGCCTGCTCACGCTCCTCGCCCGCCCACTGCGAGGTCAGGTCGCGGCCACGCTGCGCCGAAGCGGGCGAGGCCGCCACACTTGTGGCGGCGATCGCCGCAATGGCCAGAAGAAGAGTGCGCCTGAACATGGTGCTGTATCTAACGCGCAGACCGTGAACCTCGTCTGAACGACTGCAAATGGTGGTTAACCGCCGCAGCCGCCGCTGCTTTTTGCGGCCTGCCGCAAGGGTCATCGCTGTATATCCGACTTGCGGCCTGACCAGTTCTTCACAAACGCCTTCAGCTCCGAGTCGTCCTTCCGCGGAAGGACGATCATCAAACGCACGAGCAGGTCTCCCGGGTTCGGCCGGACTTGTACGCCCTTGCCGCGGAGCTTCAGCAGATCGCCGGAGTTCGACCCCGGTGGCACCGACAACGACACAGGCCCCTGCGGCGTGTTGACCGGCACCTTGCCGCCTTCCACCGCCTCTGCGAGCGAGATGCGCAGGTCCATGCGAACATCGTCGCCTTCACGCTTGAACAGTGCATGCTGGCCAACAGTGATCTCGACAAGCGCATCGCCTGCTGGTCCGCCGCCCGCGCCAGGCAGGCCCTGGCCCTTGAGCCGAAGCGTCTGTCCCGAATTGAGCCCCGCCGGAATCGCAAGATCCAGCGAGCGGCCATCCGACATGGTCACACGACGCCGTCCGCCGTTCACCGCATCGAGGAAATCCACTTCCATGCGATAGCGCACATCCTCGCCGCGCTGCATGCCGAAGCCGCGCGCGCCGCCCGCGCCTCGGCTGAACAGGCCGTCGAACAGATCCTCGAAGACGTCTGAGCGTCCGCCATTCCCCCGCGCCCTGGCGCCAGCATATCCGCCGAAGCCCGCCCCCGGCTGGAATTGCGGCCGCTCGTTTCCGTCGGCGTCGATCTCGCCGCGGTCAAACCGCCCGCGCTGCGTTTCATCGGTCAGGAGATTGAAAGCCGCCGTCACGCGCTTGAACCGCTCAGCCGTCGCCTTGTCATTCGGGCGCACGTCCGGGTGCAGCTCTTTTGCGAGCTTGCGGTAGGCCTTGCGAATTTCGTCGGCGCTCGACGATTTGGGCACGCCGAGCGCCGCATAGGGGTCCCAGCTCACGTGCTGTCCCTTGCCTGACTGGTTGGGCCTTAACGTGAGGCCTCAGCCCTACGCAAGACAAGGAGCAACATGGGGATTTTGCGGCAAATGGCGAGTGGCTGGCTCTGAGTCAGGCCGGAATCTCCACATCTATCCGGGCCCAGACCCCCGGTTCGCCGTCGGGACCGAGCTGTGCGACTTCGACAAATGCACTCCCGCCATCCGGGAAATCGACGGTCTGAGCTGCCGCGGAATAGACAAATCTCGATTCGCTGACGTCCTGGACCCGGCGTATCTCGTCGCCTGCCAGCACCCGCACCCGATAGGCTTCCGGAATTTCATGCGGCGGTTCGCCCGGTCCCCATGCGTCCCCACCTTTCCTTGCCCGCCGTATCCAGCGCAGTCCCAGCTCTCCGGCCGACCACTCGGCCGACAAATGGGATGGCGACCACATCCTTTGGGCGGCCGCTTCATGTGACCGCGTTGCCATCCAGACTGCGGCGCCATCCGGCGACTCACGCCATGCCCGCCATTCGAGGCCCAGGCCTCGTTCCCAATCCGCAACGTTGAGCCGCGTCTCTGCCCCGGTTAGGAACAGGATCAACGAATCGGCCGCCGCGCCCGCCGCCATCGCGGAATCCGACCCCTGCTGACCTCGCAGCAGCCAGCCAAGCCTGTACGTCTCCTCACCGACCAGTTCAGCCTCGCGGTACTGAAGCAGCTCCCAACCCGCTTCAGTCTCCACCAGCGCCGCGTTGGCGCCGTTGAGCACGGCATTCTCACTTCGCGAACTCAGTGCGATGCCGGGGAGCGCCACCAATACCGAAGCCTCCTGCCACCGACCCGAAACATGTGGAAAGAGCCCGCTGCTCAGTCGTCCGATTGCGCAAGGCCGTTTGACTTGCCCGCGAAGGGTCAGATCAGTGGCGTCCGCTCCCGCAGAAAAGGCGACGGGTCCAATCCATGGCTCCGTGAACGCAAATGCTAGCGGCCGAAGATCGTCTTCCTCCCCCGGCAGCGGCGGCCCATCGACAACGATCGCTTCCGGCTCAACTGGCGATGCAGCAGCAGGCGGCGCCATTGGCGATGCCGGCGTCAGCGCTGGCGCCCGCTCAGGCCCGGCGCGAACCGCTTCGAACCGGATGACCTTTCCGTCAGAGGCCTCCACAACCCGCCAGGACGCACCCTCCAGCCGAACCACATCACCTGCCTCGATCGCAACACCGTCCGCCGCCATTGCGAACCGCGCCTGCTCGCGCTGCAACGCCATCTGCTCCGCCAGTTCGTCGGCAACCCGCTGCGCCTGTCCGCGGTCCATCGCAAGCGGTGCAACCACATCGATCACATCGGCGCTCGCACTGCCTGCGGACAGGGCGAGGCCCGGTTCATGGTCCGCCTCGGCGTCGACATGGCGCAGACGCACGCGCCTCTCAGCGCCCTCCATCTGTCCCCGGGTCGTCTGCAAGGCTCGCGCACCTTCTTCGACCAGCCGCCCCGCATCGATTTCGGCGACATCGCCCCCGCGCATGCGGAACACGACCTTTCCGTCACGCTCCGTCGCATCGACGCCATGAACCAGCATCAGCGGCTCGAGC
>DATBNA010000405.1:0-2788 GCA_036554545.1 Hyphomonadaceae bacterium | reverse complement strand
GACAAGTGGCGTTTGCGGCGGCGATTTCGCTGCTGGCATGGCCGATCGGCTTCTGGATCGGCAACCAGTGGCTGCTGGGCTTTGTCTACCGCACGGAACTCGGCTGGTTCGTGCCGGTGGTTGCGACCGCGATCGTGATGGCGTTCGTGGCCATCGCCGTCGGACTCAGCTCCGCGCGCGCGGCGGCGATGCGGCCGGGACTGGCTCTGCAGTGACGGACTTTGAATCCACTCGGACGCTTTTGCGCCGCCTAGGGTTAGTGGAGGTGGAGACCAGGAACGACCCGCAGGTTTTTGGCAGTTGGGTCATCACGGCGAAGGCGCAAGGTAAGCCGATACGCGTGATTTGGGACGGCCGAGACGGAGTGCTCATCATTCAGGAGCCGTCGCCGAGCAGCGGTTCTGGAGACTGGGTTGATCGTTGGATCGCAGGAGCAAACTCTCAAAACCACCCGGACGATCTAACGAGCAGTCTGATATCAATTCTGAAAACCTAGGCGCGATCCGCGTCCGCCCACACGACATAGCGCATGGGGCCACGGACCTTGGCTTCGAGCGGCCAGCAGGTGACGAGGGCGAGGCGGGGCGGGCCGCCGTCGTTGGGACGGATCCCGGACGCGTCCCAGCGGACGACTTCGGAATGCGTGACGCGGAAGGCAAGGAGACCGGTCGGCGTTTCCACGATGATCTCGTCATCCGGCTTCACCCGATCGAGAAACGCGAAGTGCGTGTCGCGGTGGGCGGCGAAGACAGCAACACCCTTCTCGCCCGGCTGGACCGAGGCGGCCATCAGCGTCGGGCCGAAGGCGAGGCTTTCGCCGGCGGCGTCCGTGAGCGCGAGCACGGTCCTGTTCTGGGCCGGGAAACGCAATTTGGCCGCGGGCGTAAAATCGGCCCACGGCCAAGGCCGCGCAGGATCGCCGGTGGAGAGCTGACGCTCCCAGGCGTTGGCCATGAGGACCTGGGCGACCTGCGCCTTGGCCGGTATGAACAACGCCTGCGCGGCGATGAGCGTGCCCGCAACAAGAATTGCGAGAGCCGACAGTGAACGCGTCGACCGGCCTTGAGGTTTCCTCTGTAGGCGGATTGTGAACATCAGGTCTTCTCCCGAAGAAAAAGCCCGCCCTCCCGGAAGCGGTTCGGGAGGGCGGGCCGCCGGCTCACGCGCGCCTGTGTCGTGACGTTGCGCGCATCGCCCGCATACCGGCCACGAGGGCCTGTCCCCGTAGAGCGAAGACGGAACGTCCGTGCAGGAGCGCTGCGCCGAACAGGATAAGTGTGAGGCCGAGCGCCAGCGCCATCTCCCAGCCGCTGGCCGTGCCGGGGAGCGGAAGGTCCTGCTCGCCGGCTTCGGGTTTGTCCCGCGTGGCGCGGGCGTTGATGTGCTGCATCACGCCGTCCGGCAGGCGGTCGAGGCGTAGCGCATAGGCTTCAGCTTCGGGGCCGAAGACGCCGGCGAAGTCCCAGCCCTTGGGCAGCATGGTCGCGATCTGGCGCGTATCGAGTCTTTCGCCCGCGGGACGCTCTGGCGTCTTGTCGACGGCGACGAGGCTGGTGAGGCGCGAGACGAGATGGAAGTCGAGCGCGGTCTTGAGCACGCCCGCATCGACCGTTTCTGGCGCCATGCCGGCATAGCGGCTTTCCTCGATGCCGGAGATCTTGGCGCGAGCCCAGAGCTGGGCGATCCCAGTCGACGGTGCGGCATTGGCAAGCGAGAGCGATGTCGACCAGGCCTGGCCGTTGAGGCGGCCGGAGAGCTGGAGATCGCCTTCGAGCTTGTCGGCGCGGATCACCATGGTGACAGGTTCGCCGGCGTAGAGGTCCGGCAGCGGCGCCGGGTAGGCATCGGAGGTCGAGGCCGGGAGTTTCGCCTCGAGGTCGGTCATCACCGGGTTTTCGAGCGCGGCGAAGAGCTTGGCCGACTGTTCGCGAACCTTCGAGACATCATCCATATAGGTGAACGTGCCGCGGCCCTGACGGGCCGCCCGCGTCATGAAGTAGGCGTTGGGCGCCGAGCCGATGCCGACGGTGAAGAGGCGCGAGCGGCCAAGACCGTCATGGATGGCGGCGAAGAGTTCATCCTCATTGCCGATGGCGCCGTCGGTGATAAAGACGACCTGACGGACCTCGTCCTTGCTGCTGCGGTCATTGTCGATCAGAGCGGCCTTGAGGGCGGGCAGCATTTCCGTGCCGCCGTTGGCCTGCAGGTTCGAGACGAAGCGCCTCGCGCGGGCAAGATTCTGTTCCGTCGCCGGGACGGCCGCGGTGAACAGCATGTCCATCGTGTCGTCGAAGCGGATGACGTTGAACTCGTCGGTCGACTGGAGCTGGTCGAGGGCCAGCAGCAGGCCCTG
Source organism: Hyphomonadaceae bacterium (assembly GCA_036554545.1). Taxonomy (GTDB): domain Bacteria; phylum Pseudomonadota; class Alphaproteobacteria; order Caulobacterales; family Hyphomonadaceae; genus UBA7672. The sequence goes on along the minus strand of DATBNA010000405.1, from coordinate 435 downwards.
CTTCGCCTGGTCCATGCTTTCGCCGGACATCGAGCCGGAGTTGTCGATCACGAAGATGGTTTCGCGGTCGCGACGCTGGCCCTCGATCTTTGTCGCCGGCGGATTCACGACTGCGAGCAGGTATTGCTCGCCATTGCGCTCTTCCCGGAACAGGCTGGCGCGGGGTGCGGAGGTTGCCTCCGGTTTCCACGACAGGACGAAGTCGCGGTCGGCGGGGACCTCGCCGTCCTTCAGCGTGATCCGGGCCGAATTTTCGTCGGACTTGGTGACGACCAGCCCGTGCGTCTGGGAGGTGATATCGGCCAGCGAAAAGCCCGATTCCAGCGAGATGTCGAAATTGACCGGAAGGCGAAGACCCTCTGCGCCGGAAGGTTCATGTGCCGGATGAAGGACAGGTGGCGTGATGCGCGCGGCGTCCGGCACGCGGGAATTGCC
>DATBNA010000365.1:0-1691 GCA_036554545.1 Hyphomonadaceae bacterium | reverse complement strand
CCCGCCGCCGGCTCGGGCGGCATCGAGGATCTGACGACAAGGCTTTGCGCCGCTGCATGGTCACTGTTTCAGGAAATCGAAGGCATAGGCGGCATGGCGGCCGCGCTGGAGCAGGGATTGATCCAGAGGAAGATCGCGACGGTGCGCCGGGGGCGAGAACAGGCTGTCGCCGACCACCGCGATTTGATCACCGGCACAACGATCTTTGCCGATCCCGACAAAGTGCCGGTTACCGTACTTGACGTGGCGCCGGTGCAGGTTCCAAGCCTGCAGCGAACCATCGAATTCGAACCGCTTACGGCCATGCGGCTTTCCGAGCCGTATGAAGTACCTTAAGCGCCCTATGATATAAGGCTGCGAATTCCATTCGGACGAATGCGATGAGCCGCCTGCCCGATTTCTCCAAGACCGAATGGCGCGAGCCGAAGCTCGTCGCGCCGAGCGGCGGCCAGCCATGGCTCACGCCGGAAGAAATTCCGGTGAAGCAGGTCTATCACGCGGAAGATCTCAACGGCCTCGACTTCCTCGAAACCTGGCCCGGCATCGCACCGTTCGTTCGCGGTCCGTATCCGACCATGTACGTCACCCAACCCTGGACGATCCGCCAGTACGCAGGGTTCTCGACGGCCGAGGATTCCAACGCGTTCTACCGGCGCAATCTCGCTGGCGGACAGAAGGGCCTGTCGATAGCCTTCGATCTAGCGACACATCGCGGCTATGACAGCGATCACCCGCGCGTCGCCGGCGACGTCGGCATGGCGGGTGTGGCGATCGATTCCATCTACGACATGCGCACGCTCTTTTCCGGCATTCCGCTGGAAGAGATGACCGTTTCGATGACCATGAACGGCGCGGTGTTGCCGATACTCGCACTCTTCATCGTCGCGGGCGAAGAGCAGGGCGTGCCGCCGGAAAAACTTTCGGGCACCATCCAGAATGACATCCTGAAAGAGTTCATGGTGCGAAACACCTATATCTATCCGCCCGCACCGTCGCTCAGGATCGTCTCCGACATCTTCGCCTATACCGCCGCGAACATGCCGAAGTTCAATTCGATCTCGATCTCCGGCTATCACATGCAGGAGGCGGGCGCGACGCAGGACCTTGAACTCGCCTATACCCTTGCCAATGGCGCTGAGTACGTGCGCGTGGGCGTCAAAGCCGGCCTCGACATCGACCGGTTCGCCCCTCGCCTCTCCTTCTTCTGGGCGATCGGGATGAACTTCTTCATGGAGATCGCCAAGATGCGCGCGGCGCGCATGATCTGGGCGAAACTGATGAAGCAACATGCGCCGATGGACTCGCGCTCGCTGTCGCTCCGCACGCATTGTCAGACTTCGGGCTGGTCGCTCACGGCGCAGGATGTGTTCAACAACGTGATCCGCACCGCGGTGGAGGCCATGGCGGCGACGCAGGGTCACACACAGTCGCTGCACACCAACGCGCTCGACGAGGCGCTCGCGCTACCTACGGATTTCTCGGCGCGGATTGCGCGCAACACGCAACTGTTCCTGCAACAGGAAAGCGGTACCACGCGCATCATCGATCCGTGGGGCGGCTCTTTCTATGTCGAGCGGCTCACGGGCGAGCTCGCCAAGAAGGCCTGGGAGCACATCGAGGAAGTCGAAGCGCTTGGCGGTATGGCCAAGGCGATCGAAGCCGGGCTGCCGAAGCTCCGCATCGAGGAGGCC
>DATBNA010000354.1:0-4328 GCA_036554545.1 Hyphomonadaceae bacterium | reverse complement strand
CCGCCATCGTCGAATTCGTCCTCGGCCTCGGCGGCTTCGGCTTCGGCCTGTTTCTGGCGTTCGAGCTCGACCTCGTCGACATCCTCGTCGCGCTGGCGGCGGAGCGCGGCCTTGGCCTTTTCTTTTTCCTTGGCCTTCTCGGCTTCGAGCTTCTTGGCCATGATCGGCGCGGTCGAAGGCGGCGGCGCCCCGCCCTGGAGGACGATCTGTGAGTTGTCGACGATGCCGCCGTGGGCGGCGGCGTAGGTGGCTTCGAGGTCGATGATGTCGCGGAGGAGGACGCGCTCGTCGGCGAGCTCCTGGCGCCAGACCATGATGGCTTCGAAAGTCAGCGGGCTTTCGCACAGGCCGCGGATCATCGTGTCGCGGCCGGCCTCGATGCGTTTGGCGATGGCGATCTCGCCCTCGCGCGACAGCAACTCGACCGAGCCCATCTCGCGCAGGTACATGCGCACCGGATCGTCGGTGCGGTCGTAGCGGTCTTTCGTGGTGGTGGTGAGAGCGGTCGACTTCGAGCGCGCCGGGCCCTCGCCGTCGTCATCGCTATCGTCGCCGCCTTCGGCGCCTTCGCGCTCCTGCTCTTCGGCATCCTCTTCGGAATCGACGACGTTGATGCCCATGTCCGAAAGCTGGGACATGATGTCTTCGATCTGCTCCGACGTGTTCTGGTCGGACGGCAGGACCTTGTTGAGTTCGTCATAGGTAACGAAGCCACGCGCCTTCGCAGCCTTGATGAATTTCTTCACCGTGGCGTCGTTCATGTCGAGAAGCGGACCGTCGGTCGCTTCCGGAGCTGCCTTGCGCTTGGTGGCTTCTGCTTTCGCCATCAATTCTCTCCGTAGACCGGCCTTGTCGCCACGCCCGTCCCGTTGTTTTCCGTCCGCGCTCTTCGTCGTGGCCGCCTGGGCCTTCAAAGGCGCAGCCGCCTTCGCATTCTTCTCAGCCCCTTTCGGCGCCGATTCTTTGGCGGCGGCAGATTTGGCAGGCGGCGTCTTGGACGCAACCGGCTTAACCGCCGCAGCCTTCACCGGCGCAGGCTTGCCTTTCACGGCCGCCTTGGCAGGTTCCGGCGCCTTGCCCTTGGGCGCAGCCGCCTTCGACAAATCCTTCTTCACCACCGCTTTCGCGGCGCCCGGCTTTGCAGCTGGCTTGTTGCGTCCCGCGTCTTTCGACGGTGCGGCCTTGGGTGCAGCCTTGGCCGGCATGGGGCGCTTCGCCTTGTTTTTCACGTCAGTCTTCAGAACGTTTCAGCTCCATTGCGGCGCCCATCCCGCCCAGCGCGTCGCGTAACTCCTGTACGCCTTCGTCGGCGGGGGATGTCACCGCTTCGTCAACCACAGATCGGCTAGCCCTTCTTCGATCGAGCACCTTGGCCATGATGCGTGCCTGATGAGAGGCGCTCATTATCTCGACGCCTTCCCCTTCAGCCCGGACCGTCGCCTTTACCTCCCCAACCAGCGTCCTCGCCACGGGGAACCGGCCCAGTGCGTCAAGCCAATCGCGGCCCTCGGCCGAGCGAGGGTCCATCGGTCGCCCGACAGGGAAGGTTTCCAAAAGCTCGACAGCCCGCTTGCGGCCAAGGCTACGTAAATGGGCCGCAACCGTATTTCGGTCAAGCATTTCGGCGCTTTCATAGAGGTCAAATGCTGCCTTTCGGATGGCCTCTACATCCTGATCATCAAACGTAGCCTTAAAAAGCGTCTCGTGGCTCTGCTCGAGGATTTGGGGCGATTCCAGCGCGCGGACGACCAGGCGCAGGCCAACCAGCCCGGTTGGCCCCGGACTTGGTCTCTTTTTCCCGTGAAATTGTCCCGAAGCGGACTGTCCGGCGGGTCCCCCCCGGCCTCCGCGGAAGTGCCAGTAGAGCCGGTCGCGCAGCTCGCGCTCATAGGCCTTCTTCACGCCGGGATGCTTGATCTGTCCCACAGCGTCCATAAGCCGCGCCTCGAAGGCGGCCTTGCGCTCGGGCGTGTCGAGCGGTTCGGCCTCGAGTTCACGCGTCCAGAGCAGATCAACCAGCGGGCGAGCGCCCGCCAGCATGTCGCGCATCGCCTGCGCCCCGCGCACGCGAACCACGTCGTCCGGATCCATCCCGTCCGGCAGCAGCACGAAATAGAGCGTGCGCCCCGGTGCAATCATCGGCAGCGCCCTGTCGCAGGCGCGCCAGGCGGCGCGGATGCCGGCGGCGTCGCCGTCGAAACAGAGGATAGGCTCCGGCCCTGCCCGCCAGAGAAGCTCGAGCTGTTCTTCGGTGAGCGCGGTGCCCAGCGGCGCCACCGCCGTGCCGATGCCTGCCTCAGCGAGCGCGATCGCATCGACATAGCCTTCAGTGACGATGAGGCCGCGCGACAGCGGGCCGTCCTTAATCTGCGCCAGAGCCTCGCGGGCCGGCATGTAGCGATAGAGCGTGCGGCCCTTGTGGAAGAGCGGCGAGTCTGAGGAGTTGAGGTATTTCGGCTTGCCGTCAGGCTCGAGCGTACGGGCGCCGAAGGCGATGATCCTTCCGGCCTGGTCAGCGATCGGGAAGATGACGCGGTTGCGGAAGCGATCCCAGGGCTGCTTGCCCTTCTCCTCCGGCTCGACCAGCAGGCCTGCCTCGATCAGCTCTTCGATCGTCGCGCCCTGTCTGGTGAGAAAATCCGAGAGCCCGCGCCAGGCATTCGGCGCAAAACCCATGCGATGCCGCGCCCAGGCCTCGCGCGTGAAGCCGCGCTTTTCGAGATAGTCGCGCGCTTCCTGCCCGCCGGATCCGCGCAGCTGGTCCTCGAAGAACGTGCAGGCCTTCTCGACCCAGTCGAGCAACGTGTTCCTGCGCTTGTATTGCTGGACTTCCTCCGCAGACGACTTGGGCAGTTCAAGCCCGTAGTCCCGCGCCAGCTTCTCGACGGCTTCCGAGAACGAGAGCCGCTCGGTCTCCATCGTGAAGGTGATCGCGTCTCCGGCCTTCTGGGTGGAGAAGCACTTGTAGAAGCCGCGATCGTCGTGGACGTAGAAGGACGGCGTCTTCTCATTCGAGAACGGCGACAGCCCGACGAAGTCCTTGCCGCGCTTCTTCAGCGCAACTTTCTTGCCGATCACGTCCGACAGGCGGATGCGCGATTTCAGCTCATTGAGAAAATCGTCGGAGAAACGCATCCGCGCCTCGGCGCCTCTTTGGAGCCCGCTAACTTGCAGCCAGAACAGCCAGCGCTACTGGCGGCAACCCGGTCCGGCCAGCACGGCCCAAACCTATCCTGTTGATCGCTGGCAAGGATTTGTGCGCTGATTCGGCCTTTTCAAGCGCAGCGCGCTGCTAAGCGCCTGAAACTGCTGGGATGGCGCCCAAATTACCGCGCCTCCGGCCCTCGCCGAACGCTATGGCTTGGCGCCGAACAGGCCCATGTCGGAGATCTTGATGAAGGCCGGCCCGAGAATGACGAGGAACAGCACGGGCAGGAAGAACACGATCATCGGCACGGTGAGCTTGGCAGGCAGCGCCGCCGCCTTCTTCTCGGCTTCGGTGATCCGCATCTCGCGGTTCTCTTTTGCCATCACCCGTAGCGCGGAGCCCAGCGGCGTACCGTACTTTTCCGCCTGCACCAGCGCCATCGCGACGCCCTTGACGCCCGGGTGGTTGGTGCGTTCGGCAAGGTTGTAGTAGGCCTGCCGCCGGTCCTGGAGATAGGAAAGCTCGGCGGTCGTGAGCGCCAGTTCTTCCGCAAGCTCGGCGGACGCCGTGCCGATCTCCTCCCCCACGCGCGCGAACGCCTGTTCGATCGACATGCCCGACTCGACGCAGATCAGGATCATGTCGAGCGAGTCAGGGAACGCCCGCATGATCGAGGTCCGGCGCTTGCCGATCATGTTCTCGAGATAGAGATTGGGTCCGTAGAAGCCCGCGGCGAAGCCGAACACCACCGCGCCGATCTTCATCTGCATCTGCAGGTCGTGGTCGTTGATGAACCACAGATAGACGAAGGCCGCGATGCCGAAGACGATCGGCAAGCTGAAGCGGCAGAAATAAAAGATCGAAATCGGCTTCGGGCCGCGCAGGCCGGCTTGCACCAGCTTTTTCTGCAGGCCCGGGTCCTCCAGCATTTTTGCGAGGTCGAGCCGGTCGACGAATTTCTTGACCATCGACGTGTCGCGGACACGGATCGATTTCTTGGCGGCCTCGCCCTCCAGGGCGGCGCGCGACTTTTTCCGAAGCTCTTCGCGGCGGTTGGCGACCTGCTTGAGGCGGCTGGTCAGCTTGTCGCCCGAAAACACCGGTGCGGCGATGGTCATCACCGTCGCAAAGCTCGCCACGGCCGCGAGACCCGCCGCCAGCGTCGCAGGATCAACAAGGA
>DATBNA010000346.1:0-8677 GCA_036554545.1 Hyphomonadaceae bacterium | reverse complement strand
GATGGACGACACCATCTTCGAGGCGCGCGAGAGCTTCTGCGTCACCACCTCGGTGTAGAACGGCAGCGAGTCGCCGCGCACCTTGAGCGCCATCACGACTTCCTCAAGGGCGGCGTTGCCGGCCCGCTCGCCCATGCCGTTGACGGCGCACTCGACCTGGCGCGCGCCATTGATCACGCCCGCCAGCGAGTTGGCGACGGCGAGGCCAAGGTCGTTGTGGCAGTGCGTCGACCAGATGACCTTGTCCGAATCCGGAATGGTCTCGATCAGGCGCCTGATCAGCGCGCCATACTCGGCCGGGTGCGAATAGCCGACCGTGTCGGGCACGTTGATCACTGTGGCCCCCGAATGGATCGCGACCTCGATGGCCTTGCAGAGGAAGCCGAACTCGGTGCGGGTTGCATCTTCCGCCGACCATTCGACATCGCCCGCGTACTTGCGCGAATGCGTGACAGATGCGCCGACAGCCTCCAAAACGGCGTTCGGGCCCATGCGCAGCTTGTGCTTCATGTGCACCGGGCTGGTCGAGATGAAGGTGTGGATGCGTGGGCGTTTCGCCTTGCGCAGCGCCTCGCCTGCCTTGTCGATGTCCGTCAGCGTCGAGCGCGCCAGCGTGCAGATCGACATGTCCTTGCACAGCTCGGCGATCTGGCTGACGCACTGGAAGTCGCCTTCCGAGGACGCGGCAAAGCCAGCCTCGCAGATGTCGACCTTCATTTCCTGCAGCAGTTCGGCGAGTTCGAGCTTCTCGCGGATGGTCATTGATGCGCCGGGCGACTGCTCGCCATCGCGCATGGTGGTGTCAAAGATCAATACGCGATCCTTGCCGGAATTCTTGTCTTGGGGGGCGGTCATCAGGTGGCGTCCTGTCAGGGCTTCATCGGAGGGCTTGGGACCCCTGGACGCGCGACCCGCCAGCTCAGCAGGTCACGAACGCGCCCAGGGGCTGCTAAGCAGCCCCGTCAGGGAAAGAAGAAGGGATGACCCCTGTTTGCGCATGATTGTTCTATCTGTCGGCTTGCGCCCTGCGTCAAGCGGCAGCCTGTTCCGCCCTTCTGGCACAGGGTTCGTGCAAGCTTTTGCCCTTCCCTCGCCCGGGAGCGGGCTGGTCGGTCCCGGCCGTGAGCGCCTTTGCAGCCGCCGCAAGCCGGGCCAGCGCGGGGCCCGCTCGGCTCCTGCCACGGTGTCCCCTGGATGCGCTCAGGCTGGGCATGGCGCGCAGGTCCTCTAGGCCGGGCTCGGCTTTAGTCGGCGCTTTTCTGCTCCTCGGCTTCACTCTCCCCCCTTACGGCGCGGCGGGCCATCACCGCCATGGTGACCCAGATGCCGATCACCGTCGCGCCGATGCCGAGCCCCAGGATGACGCCCCCGCCCATGGCCGAAAGCACCGATTGGCCCAGCAGCGCCACGATGCCGATCTTCGGGATCGATCCGACGACCACTCCTGCTATGAAACGCCAGAACTTCGCATGGCTGGCGCCAAACGCCATGTTGACCACGATCGCCGGCGCCGTGGGTACGTTACGCACGATGGTGGACGCGATGAAGTCGTTGCGTCCGATAAAACGCGACAGCCGGTTGACGGTGTTGCCGCCATAGCGTTCGACCAGCTTCGCCCCGCCAAACCGGCCTATGTAGAAGTGCAGCCAGCTTGAAACGATGGTCCCGATCATCGCGTAGGTGAAGCCCAGCGCCGGACCGAACGCCACCACGCACGCCGCCGCCAGAACGAACTGTGGAGCAGCAAGGAAGGACGTGACGATGAAGATGAAGATCGTCGCCGGCAGCGCCCACGGACCTTGCCTCAGGCTCTCCAGCCATGGCTCCACATCGTCCGAAATGCCGAGAACGCCTGTGCGGCCAAGCACGATGATGACGGCCACGCCGCCCAGCAGCGCCAGCGACACCCAGACGGTGCGCCAGGCCCGGGCGTCCATGTTGTTCAGGAAGGCCAGCAACTTGTTCATGAGCGCGCCCAGATGCGCCCTTGCCCGGAATCCGTCAAGAAACCGGGTCGCCTAGTCGCGGACCGGGCCGACTTTCACGGCCTTTTCGGCTGCCCTTAGCACGTCTTCCGGCTGCACCGGCTTTGCCAGCAGCACGGCGGCCAGCCTCAGTTCCGGCCGGCGCTCCGTCGTTATCCCCTCGCCCAGCAGGGCCGAGCAGACCACCACCGGCGGCCGTCCCTTGCTCTGGGGCAAAAGGCTGATGGCGGACAGCAGGGCGAAGCCATCCATCTCCGGCATGTCGAGGTCGGTGACCACCAGGTCGAAGCGGCTGCCCATCAGGGCGTCGAACGCTGCGCCTCCATCGGCCACTTCCACGGACTCGAAGCCCGCGCCGGTCAGGATGGCGCGCAGGTAAACGCGCATGCCTGCCGAGTCATCGACCACCAGCACACGCCGCTTGCGTGCTTGATTGACCACTTCAGGCGTGGAAGGCATTGTTGAGACTGTCATCCGGGGGGAGCGGGTTTGGCAGGCTTCTATTGATTGGGCGTTGGACGTACGGTGTTTGCCGTCCGTCCGCTTTTCCCGGCCCGACAAAGACTTTGCATTTGGCGACAGTTTTCGCGTTGTCCGGCGACATCCCGCCGCGGTCCCCGCCCACATGAGAGAGATCGTAAGAGCGAGCGCCTGGGGCGGTTTCCGCGAACTCGTGGAGGACCTTGGCGGAGACGCGGACGAATATCTGGCTGCCGCCCACGTTGATGTCGCGGCGCTGCAGGATCCTGAGCGATACATGCCGCTCAAGGCCTTCATCGACAGCATGGCCATAGCCGCCGAGCGACTGAATCGTCCCGACTTCGGGTTGATGTTCGGCACGCGGCAGGACCTGTCGATGCTCGGCGCCATCTTCATCGCCATCGCTAATTCGACCACGGCGCGCCAGGGCATAGAAATCTGCGCGCGCTATCTTCACGTGCACAATCCAGCGCTCACCATGACGCTGGCGCCCGTGCCGCGCACCTCACGCGAGTTCCTCGACCTGCATCTCGAAATGCGCCGGCCCGCCCGGCGCGAGCAGAATTCGGAGCGCATGCTCGCCTCGATCCACAAGGCGCTGCGCCGGCTTGGCGGCGCGAGCTACAAGCCCCAGCAGGTGTGGTTCATGCACGCGCCGCTGTCGCCGATCAGCGTCTACAGGGAAGTCTTCGGCGTCGCGCCACTGTTCAACCGGCCGCGCATGGGCATCTCGGTCGAGCGCACGGTGCTCGACGCCTGGCGTCCAGGCGGCTCCGCCCAGCTCCGCCAGATCGCGGAAACCTATCTGCGTCAGCTCAGCCTGCCACGCGACAACTCCTTCACCACGCGCGTTGCCGGCGTTGCGCGAAGCCTGCTGCGCGGCAGGGAATGCAACCCCGAACAGACCGCCACGGTGCTCGGCATCCACCCGCGCACGCTGCAGCGCCGCCTTCAGGCGGAAGGCACGAGCTTCGAAAAGATCAAGGACGACATGCGCCGCGAGACCGCAGAGTCTCTCTTGGCTCAACCCAAGGTTTCACTGTCGCAGATCGCGCTGATGCTGGACTACGCCGACCTGTCCACCTTCTCGCGCAGCTGCCGCCGCTGGTTCGGCGAAGCGCCCAGCGCCGTTCGCAAGCGCCTTCTCGCCGGCAGGTCTGCTGGCGACGGCCAACCCCGCGAGTCCCGCGTCAATTCACTGGCCGCCAACCTGCGCGCGAAACGGAAACTGGGGTAGACTTGAACGCCGGCGTCCTGCTGCGCGGATCGACTACCGCCCGCGTCAGCACATTGGCTTCGGGGAAATACGCCATCACGTCGCCGCGCCGCAGGTCGAAGCCATAGACCGTGACGCCCTTCATCGCGCCTTGCTCCGATGTCACGTCGGCCAGCGCTTCTTCCTCGAGACCCAGCTCCGCCATGTCCTCGCGGTTCATCATCACGCACCAGCGCTTTTTCGTCCCGCGATAGCTGTCCTTCTCCTCATAAACGATGGAGTTGAACTGCCCCTCGGAGCGCACCGTCGTCAGCATGAAGGGCCGGTCGCGCTTCGCTTCCGGCATCGCGCGCACCACGAACGCCGCCTTGCCGGTCGCCGTGTGAAACACCGGCTCATGCATCAGCCGGTTTCGTATGTGGAACTCCCGCTTGGCGACATCAATGTCGGCGAGGTCCTCCATGCCGGGCACGACCTCCGCTATCGCCTTGCGCAGCTTCGCGTGCTTCGTGAAAGCCGGAAAGTCGATGCCGCAATCGGGCCGCAGCCGCGAGCCGAGCTCCGCCAGGATCACCGTTTCCGGCCGCACCGTCTCCAGCCGCCTCACGCCGCCATCGCTGAGCCGCACATAGTTGAACATGGATTCCTGCGTCGTTGGCTCCCATTCCTCGTCGCGAGCCGTCACCGGCAGGATCAGATTCTCGCCCTTCGAGACGCCGCAGACGTGGCCGCGATTCAGCGTCGTCGTCAGGAACAGCTTGAAGCCGATCTTCTCCAGCGCCGCCTCGGCCCACTTTGCATCCGGGTTCGAGGCATAGAGATTGCCGCCCATCAGCAGCGCCGCATCGATCTCGCCGCGGTCGGCCGCCTGCATCGACGCCATCGTGTCCATGCCGGGCGAGCGCGGCAGCGTCACGCCGAACACCTCTTCCATCCGGCTCAGCACATCATCGGCCAGCACCGGCTTCACGCCGATCGTGCCGATGCCCTGGATGTTGGAATGCCCGCGCAGCGGCAGCAGCCCCGCATGCGGCCGCCCGATCATCCCGCGCAGCAGCGCAAGGTTGGCGATCATCTCGATGTTCTCGACGCCGTGGACATGGTGCGTCATGCCCATGCCCCAGGCGAACACTGCGGAGTTGCAGCGGACATAGCCTTCCGCCGCCGCCTCGATGTCGAGGCGGGCAATGCCGCAGGACTGCTCGATCGCCTCCCACGGCGTCCCGGCAATATCCGCCGCGAACGCCTCGAACCCTGTCGTGTGCTTCGCGATGAACTCCTTCGCCTCCGCTCCGCGCGCCAACACCACCTTGGCGAGCCCCTTCATCAGCGCGATGTCGCCGCCGATGCGCGGCTGCAGGTAGTGCGAGGCGATCTCGCTGCCGCCTGCCAGCATCGACACAGGGTCCTTGGGCAGCGCAAACCGCAGCAGCCCGGATTCCTTCGCCGGATTGATGACGATCACCTGTCCGCCGCGGTCACGGCATGCCTTCAGCTTGTGGATGAAGCGCGGATGATTGGACGCCGGATTGGCGCCGATCACAAAGATCGCATCGCACCCGGTCAGGTCTTCCAGCTCGACCGTCGAGGTCCCCGTGCCGATCGTGTCTTTCAGGGCGACACTCGTCGCCTGGTGGCAATAGTAGGAACAGTTGTTGACGTTGTTGGTGCCGTAGACCCGGGCCAGCAGCTGCAGCAGGAAGCCCGCCTCGTTCGATGACCGTCCGGAGGAATAGAAGAACGTCCGGTCCGGCTTCACCGCCGCAAAACGCGCCGCCGCGATCTCCATTGCATAGTCCCACGAGATGGGCGTGTAGCGGTCGATGCCGGGATGCTTGTAGAGCGGAAAGCTCAGCCGCCCGAGATGCTCCAGCTCATGTCCCGACAGCTCGCGCAGGTCGGCAAGCGTATGTGTGAATATCTTTTCCGGAATCGCCGGCTGAACATCGGTCGACTGCGCCTGCACCGACTTGTTGCAGACCGCCGGAAACTCGCCGAGTTCGTCGGTCATCCCGCCCCGCTGGCCGCCCATGCCCAGTCCACACGCCTTGCAGGCATTCTTCGACGTCAGCGCCTTGGCCGCCTTGGCGACGCCCATCCGCTGCACGGTCGCCAGCGTGTAGAGAACCTTCTTGGCGCCGCCGCCTATCGCCGGGTTGGTCATGCTGGGAATCTAGTCCTCACAAACCGCGGAGGCGAGCCCTCTTTCCCCAGCGCCACCTCGACACGACCACGTCACATGCGCATGGTCATGTCCCATGATGCACAAGAAGATTCTCTCGGCGCTCGCTCTTGGCCTCGCCCTCGGCGCCTGCGGCTCCATCCCTTCGGCAATCGGCGGAGCGGGGGATTGGCCCTATGCGACGCTCGGCGGCAAGCGCCCGCTGGTGATCGCGCATCGCGGCGCATCCGGCGTCCTGCCCGAACACACCATCCCGGCCTATCTCCGCGCCATCAACGACGGCGCTGACTGCATCGAGCCCGACCTGGTGATGACCAGGGACGGCGTTCTCGTCGACCGTCACGACATCTATCTTTCGACCACCACCGATGTCGCGAGCCGCCCGGAATTCGCCCCCCGCAAGCGCAAGGGAAGCGACGCCGCCCACGCCGACCAGGAAGACTGGTATGCAAGCGACTTCACGCTCGCCGAGCTGAAGACGCTTCGCGCCGTCCAGCCTTTCCGCGGCCGCTCGAAAGCGTTCGACAAGCTCTATACCGTGCCGACCTTCGCCGAAGTGCTCGACACCGCGCTTGCCAACCACACCGTCGCCGGCGGCCCGGTCTGCGTCTATCCGGAAGCAAAATCGCCTGCCCTGCACACCTCGCTCGGTTTCGACATGGGCGGCGAGATCCTGCGCGTGCTCGCCGAGAAAGGCCTCGACAAGCCGGGCAGTCCAGTCTTCATCCAGTCATTCGAGCCGCTTTTCGTGAAGGCGATGGCGGCGCGCACACAGCTTCCCGTCGTGATGCTGGTCGGCGACCGCGCCGCGCTCGACGCCGCCATGAAGGTCGAAGGCGCGCCCTTCTGGGATGGCCTCGGCGCCACGCACCAGACGCTGTTCGACGAAAGCGGCAAGCCCAACAACATCGTCCGCGACGCCCATGCCAAAGGCATCGTCGTCCACGCCTGGACCTATCGCGACGATGCGCCCTTCCGCGGCGAACCCGATGTCGAGACTTCGATGAAGAAGGCGCTGGCGCAGGGCCTTGACGGCTTCTTCACCGACTTCCCCTTCACCGGCTATCGCGTCGTCAATGAGATCGCGACCGGCGGCCCCGCCCCGGCGCAGTAGCCTCGATCTTCCGGTAGGTGTTCAGCACGCACCCCGAGCCAAGGGATTGCGAACCAACATGCTCGAACGTGATGTGCATGGGTCCGCCCGCAAACAGCGGCCTTCCCTCGCCCAGCGCCACAGGCACGACGGCCGCTTCGATCAGGTCGATCAGCCCTGCGCGAAGAAACCGCCCCGCGGTAACGCCGCCGCCGAACAGCCAGATGTCGCCATCCGGTATTCGCGTCCTTAGCTGCGCCAGACCGGCGGCCTCGTCCGTCGCCACGACCGTGGATTTCGGCGCCTTCGCCAGCGGGCGCGATGTCATCACCAGCGCCGGCGTCTTGCCCCACATCCCGCCGGCCTGATCATACGTGGTCCGGCCGGAGATCACGCCGCCGATCTGTTTCATCCATGTGGCCATGAAATCGCCGGCGACTTTTCCATAAGGGTCCAACCAGTCGGCATCGCCATCCTTCGGGGCGATGAAGCCGTCGATGCTGACAGCGACCTGATAGCGAACGAGATGCATGGCGCCCTCCCTGTCCGGAAATTCATGGCGCCATGCTACTGACGAGGACGTGGCAGCAGCCATGCTGGTCCCGAGCCGCTTTCTGCTGGGGTTCCCGGAACGTCACGCCGCGCGCGCCGCCACAACACCACCGGCCTCAACTGATCTTCGCGATCCCGAAACGAAAAAGGTGCGCCGCGAGGCCGGGCTCTCACCTTTGATGATCGTGTCCGGCGGTAGTGCGCGCCGACCGGGTCACGTCTGACTCGCGCAGGCGCCGTGGTGCATTTCAGCGAACGACGGCTATGCTCGCCGCCATGAGCCGCTCTCGCCGCCCCCCTCCTCCTGCCGCTCTCGTTTCGCGCCGCAGCACGATGGCGATGCTGTCGTCGTCCGCCGTGCTCACAGCATGCGGCGGCGGCGGGTCGTCGCCGGCGCCCGGGCCACCGCCGCCACCGCCTCCGCCGCCCATGCCGGTGTCAGGCCCTGCCTGGTTCGGCTACGGCCGCGATGCGCAGCACACCGCCGTCAGCGCGATCGCCTCGCAGGATCTCGGACGCATCGCCTGGACCGCCGCCGTCGACCTCGCCCCGCAATACACGCAGAGCGGCGCGCTGCTCACGCACTACGGCTCGCCTGTCGTGACGACCAACAACGCCATCGTGTTCCCGGTGAAGACCGGCGCCAGCGGCGGCTATCGCATCGACGCCCGCGACGGCGTGACCGGCACGCTCCTCTGGTCGATGCCCACCGACTACGCCACGCCGCCGCACAACTGGCTGCCGCCCTACAACGTGCTGCTCACGCCGCAGCTCCGCCTCTATGCGCCCGGCGCCGGCGGCAAGCTCATCGTGCGCGAGAACGCCGACGCCACCAGCAGCCCGGTCGCAACGCACGTCTTCTACGGCGCGGCCGCCTACAACGCCAATCCTGCGGCGTTCAACGCCAGCGTGTTCATCAACACGCCAGTCACCGCCGATGCGCAGGGCAACGTCTTCTTCGGCTTCCGCGTCACGGCCACGAACCCGGCGGGGCTGGTGAGCGGCATCGCGCGCATCGCGCCCGACGGCACAGGCATCTGGATCGGCGCCGCCGCTGCCGCAGCCGACCCTGCGATCCAGAAGCCCGCGATGAACTGCGCGCCCGCGCTCTCCAACGACGGCGCCACGGTCTACATCGCGGTCAACATCGCCGCAGGGGGCGGCGTCAC
>DATBNA010000341.1:0-9039 GCA_036554545.1 Hyphomonadaceae bacterium | reverse complement strand
CCATCATCATCCAGCCGCCACTTTGGATCCAACAGCTTCCGCGGCTTCTGCAGCTGGTGCCAGCCATTGCTGTACTTGGCGTTCGCCGCCGCCAGCCGGCCCCCGAAATCCTCCAGCGTCAGCGGATGATGCTGCAACACCTCGACCAGCGCCGAAGCAAACGGATTGCCGCCCTGCCGGTCGCGATCCTGCGTCAGCCGCCCGGCCTGCCCGGCATAGTAGAAGAGCGGCAGCGGCGCCGCGGGCATGGTCTGTCCAACAGCAGCGCCAGCCGCCGTCGCCATCAGCCCGCAGAGAAAAGCCCGCCGGATCATGCGCCCAGCCTAGTCGCTGGATGGAGCGCCGCCTAGCCGCGTTTCGGGGCCTCGGCCACCGGATAGGGGCCATCCGCAAAGGTCTGCGTGTGATAGCCCTTCGCGCCAACCGCGCGCGCCAGCTCGCTCTCCAGCTCTCCGCCGGCGGCGAGACGTTTCAGGACGGCTTGGAAGTCGTGGACCGGCCGCCAGCCAAGCTCCTCCCGCGCCAGTGAATTCACATAGACGCGATCGATGGATGGAAACATCCGCCATCCCCGGCGCGAATAGACCGCTTCGAACTCAGGCGTGCGGCGCGCAAGGACAGCCGGCGCATTCCTGCGCAGCGCCGCCAAGTCCTTCTGAGCAAACGGCGTTGTCGCGCTGATGATGTAACGGCAAAAGCCGATTTCCCTCGCCTTCTCCATCGCGAGCAGGTGGGCCGAGATGGCATCCTCGATGTCCACCCGGCGAAACGTCAGCTCGTTGGCCTTGGCGTTGGTCTGGTCGAACGCCGCACGCGCGACGCTGTCGTCGTCTTCCTCCGGAAAGAAGCGCGACGTGCGGAGCACGATGCAGGAAAGGCCGTGAAGCCGGCTGAAAAGCGCACAGAGATTCTCAGCGGCCAGCTTGGTGACGCCATAGATATTCTTGGGAACCGGCGTCACCTCCTCCGTGATCCACGCTGACGGTTCGCCCTCCGGCGGAACAAGCGCATCGCCAAATACGCTGGTCGTGCTGGTGAAGACAAAGGTCTTCACGCCCGCCGCGACCGCTTCCTCCATCAGGTTGAGCGTGCCGGTGATGTTCGTATCGATGAAGTCCTGCCGGCTGTGTGTCGCCACATGCGGCTTGTGGAGCGTCGCTGCGTGCAGCACGCACGAGACGCCCTGCATGCAGCGATGCACGAATTCGCGATCGACGATCGATCCGGTATCCGATGTGAATGGCGAGGACTGGATATCCAGTCCCCGAACCGCCTCGCCACGCTGCGACAGCACGCGCATCAGGCCTTCGCCCAGATGCCCGGCGCTGCCCGTGACGAGTACAGTCATGTCACCCCCGAGAACATAGGCTCAGAACTTCAGCACCTTCACGTACCGCACCTGCGGCAGCGACTGGATCGCGTCCAGCGTCTTCGCCGGCACGTCCTGGTCGACGCCGACGATGGCGATGGCGTCGCCGCCTGCCGCCTCACGACCGAGGTTGAAGGTCGCGATGTTGACCTTGGCTTCGCCCAGCAGGCTCGCCATGGCGCCGATGAAGCCCGGCTTGTCCGAGTTGTTGATGAACAGCATGTAGGGCTGGAAGTCGGCTTCCAGCGCCATGCCCTTCACTTCCACGACGCGCGGCTTGCCGCCGACGATGGCGCCGGCGACCGAGCGCCACTTGCCCTCGACCTTCACCTTGATGCGGATCAGCGAGTCATAGACCGGGCTGGCGTCGTTGGTGGATTCCTTTAGCGACCCGCCGCGTTCCTGCAGCACGGCCGGCGCCGAGACCATGTTCACCTCGGCGAGGAACGGCCGCAGCATGCCAGCCAGCGCCGCCGACGTCAGCGGCTTGCGGTTGAGCTGCGCCACATGGCCTTCGTATTCGATCTCGACCTCGTTGAGCCCGCCATCGGCCACCTGCCCTGCGAACTGGCCGAGCTTTTCGGCCAGCGCGATGAACGGCTTCAGCTTCGGCGCTTCTTCCGCTGTCACGCTCGGCGTGTTCAGCGCATTGGAAACCGCGCCAGTCAGCAGGTAGTCGGCCATCTGTTCGGCCACCTGGAAGGCGACATTATCCTGCGCCTCGACGGTCGACGCGCCAAGGTGCGGCGTCGCGATGAAGTTCGGCGCGCCGAACAGCACGTTGGTCTTCGCCGGCTCTTCGAGGAACACATCGAACGCCGCCGCGCCGATATGGCCGCTCTCGAGTCCCTTGCGCACGGCCGCCTCGTCGACGAGACCGCCGCGTGCGCAGTTGACGATGATCACGCCCTTCCGTGTCTTGGCAATGTTCTCCGCCGACAGGATGTTCTTCGTCTGGTCGGTCAGCGGCGTGTGCAGCGTGATGATGTCCGCCCGCGCCAGCAGATCGTCCAGCTCGACCTTTTCGACGCCGATCTGCATTGCGCGCTCCGCCGTCAGGAAGGGGTCATACGCCACCACCTTCATCTTGAGGCCCAGAGCGCGGTCCGCGACGATCGATCCGATATTGCCAGCGCCGATCAGACCCAGCGTCTTCGCGAACAGCTCGACGCCGATATAGTCTTTCTTCGGCCACTCGCCGGCCTGCGTGCGCGAGGACGCCGAAGGGATCTGCCGCGCCGCCGCAAACATCATGGCGATCGCGTGTTCCGCCGTGGTGATGGCGTTTCCGAACGGCGTGTTCATCACGATGACGCCCTTGGCCGTCGCCGCCTTCACATCGACATTGTCGACGCCGATGCCCGCACGGCCGATGACCTTCAGCTTCGATCCCGCCGCGATCACGTCCTTGTCCGGCTTGCATGCCGAACGAACCGCGAGCCCGTCATACTCGCCGATGATCTTGATCAGGTCGTCCTTCTTGAGGCCGACCTTCATGTCCACCTCGATCCCGCGGTTGCGGAAGATGTCCGCCGCGCCCGGCGCGAGATCATCGGCGATCAGAACTTTCACCTTGCTGGTCATGACAGTCAGTCTCCTGGAAACAGCTTGCGCCAGTCGGCGCGTGTGAGCTTGTGAACGAGGCAGTCGTCGTCATCGCCGCCCAGCCTCTGGGGGCCGACCGGTTTGAATCCGATGCGCTGGTAGAATTTGTGCGCCCGCGTGTTGCTCGCGAGCGGGTCGATGATGATGGCCGTCACGGCCGGCTCGGCGAAGCATAGCCGGAACGCCAGCCGCATCATCGTCTCGCCATATCCCTTGCCGAGATCGCAGGCGTCGCCAATCCAGATGTCGACAGCGCGGAGGTTGGGAGCGACATCGCCCCAGTAGTGCGTCTTCTCATTGTGCGGATCGATGATCTGCATGCCGCCAACCGGCCTGCCATCAAGCTCCGCGACGAAGTACTGGTAGAACTCGTCCTGCATCGCGATTTCGTCTGGCCAGTAAGTCTCGCCAAACGCCTTTGGCGCGTTGGGATCATCGCTTGTCGCCGAGATCACATGCGGCGCCAGGTCCCAGCGGTCGAATGTCGGGATGTCCGACATCGTCGCCGGCCGAAGCGTGATGCGCGGATCAAGCGTCCTAGACATGTCCGCCTGTCCCGTCGCCTGCTGCGTACCACCTGCGCGCGCGGTTGACCGCCATCTTGGCGTCGACTTCCTCCGCGAGGTCCCTGCCCGTCAGCGCCACAAGCCGGTGCAGCAGGATCGCCACATCCGCCGCCTCGCGCCCGATCTCTGCCGTGTCGTTCGCCCGGATCGCCTGATCGAGCTCATCGAGCTCGCCGCGCGCGCGGGCGACAAGCGCGGAAAGATCCCGCACCTCGCCAAACGTGGCGTCGCCCCAGTCGCGGATGGACTTGCTGGTTTCAGTCGCCATGGCGACCTCCCCATTCCGGTTTTACGAAAGGTCTTTCGCCGCTTCGCCGAACGCCCAGTCGAGCCACGGCGTCAGCTTCTCGAGATCGGCCGCATCCACCGTCGCCCCGCACCAGATGCGAAGGCCCGGAGGCGCCGCCTTGTAGCCGCCGATGTCATAGGCGGCGTTCTCTTTCTCGAGCAGGCCCGTGAATTTCTTCACGAACTCCTGCTGGCCTTTCTCGTCGAGCTTCGTCACGCGCGGATCGACGATCGAGAAGGTCACCGAGGTGTTGGAGCGAACCTTCGGATCGGCCGCGAGGAACTCCACCCACGGCGTCTTCGCGACCCACTTTGCGAGAACAGCGAGGTTGGCGTCCGACCGCTTGTACAGCGCCTCGACGCCGCCCAGCCCTTCGACCCACTGCAGCGCGTCGAGATAGTCCTCGACCGCCAGCATCGACGGCGTGTTGATCGTCTCGCCTTCGAAAATGCCTTCGGTCACCGCTCCGCCCTTCGCCATGCGGAACAGCTTCGGCAGCGGCCATTTCGGCGTGTAGGTCTTGAGCCGCTCGATGGCGCGCGGCGACAGGATCAGCATCCCGTGCGCGCCTTCGCCGCCCAGCACTTTCTGCCAGGAGTAGGTCAGCACATCGACCTTGTCCCACGGGATCGGCATCGCAAACACGGCCGAGGTCGCGTCGCAGAACACGAGCCCCTCGCGGTCCGCCGCAATCCAGTCGCCGTTCGGAACCTTCACGCCGGAGGTGGTGCCGTTCCAGGTGAAGACGATGTCCGCATCCTTGCGCGCCTTGCTCAGGTCCGGCAGCTGGCCGTAGCCAGCCTTGTGCGTTGTCGCATCGACCTTCAGCTGCTTGGTGATGTCCGTCACCCAGTCTTCGCCAAAGCTTTCGAACGCGAACACGTCGACCGGGCGCGCGCCCAGCATCGACCAGAACGCCGCTTCGATCGCGCCCGTATCCGAGCCCGGCATAATGCCGATGCGATAGTCCGCAGGAATCTTCAGAACAGCCCGCGTCTTGTCGATCGCCAGCTTCAGGCGCGACTTGCCGAGCTTGGAACGGTGCGAGCGTCCCAGCGATTCAAGCTTGAGGTTTTCGGGGCTCCAGCCAGGCCTTTTGGCGCAGGGGCCGGAAGAAAAGTGTGCGCGATCAGGGCGCACTGCCGGTTTGGCGGCGTTAGTCATTGCGATGTCTCCCATCCTTACAGATGGGCTGGTCGCCGTTGGGAGCGACTGGCCCGCGGCGCATATGCTCCCGAATCCCCTGTTCGTCAATGATACCCCACCGGCTGCAGGACCCCGGCGATCTCTTTTTCAGCCAGCGAGGCGCCGTTTGACCAGCGTCAACACCTCCCGTTGGCTGCAGCGCGAAAAAGTGATCACCGATTGAAGGAGGTTCCTGTGACCGTAAAAGAAATTTCTCGCCCCACGACAACACCGGCTCCCGCTAAAACGACGCTTGCGCCGCGCAGGATGAGCCCTTTCGATCTCCTGCAGACCGAGATCGAGAGAGTGTTCGACAGCTTCAACGGCTGGCCGGCGGCGTTCACCGAACGCGCCTTCTCGCCCAGCATGGAGGTGGTTGAAACCGACAATGCCATCGAAGTCTCCACCGAACTGCCGGGGATCGATGAAAAGGATGTCGAGATCAGCGTCTCTGACAACGTGCTGACAATCCGCGGTGAGAAGAAATTCGAGAAGGACGAAAAGAAGAAGAACTATCGCCTGGTCGAACGCAGCTATGGCGCCTTCGAGCGCTCGATCGCCCTGCCACAGGGCGTGGATGCATCCAGGGTCAAGGCAAAGATGACAAAGGGTGTTCTCAAGGTCGAAGTGCCGAAACCGGCTACGTCCAAGGCGCAGCAGGTCAAGATCAACGTCGACTAGACGGCTGTGGACAGCTTGCTTCTCGCGTCATTCAACTTGGCGCGAGGAGCTTGCCTTGATCGCAGAGTTCCTTCCGAGCAGCTATCCGCTGCAGCATGCGCGAGAAGAAGAAGTCTCGCATTGTCCGCTTTACGTCGCCGGGCAAGACCGCTCTGCTCAGCTGACCTGGGTGACCTTCGGCCGGACATTCGCCACCGCCACGCCTGCCAGGATCAGCGCCAGCGCGCCGATCATCGACCAGTGCAGTGGCTCATCGAGGAATAGAACGCCGAGTCCCGTCGCCCACAGCGGCGAGAGGTAAGTCGTGAACGACACAAACACCGCGCCAGTCCGCTGGATCAGCCAGACATAGAGGATCATCGCGATCGCTGTCGGAAACAGGCCGATCATCAGCATGGCTGTGATCGAGCGGACGCTCGCTTCCACAGGCCACGGCGCGAGGAACAATGCCGCCACCGTCGCCGCCGCTGCGCCTGCCCCAACCAGAATCAGGCTCGACGTGAGGGGCGACAGCCTTGGCGACATCCGCGTGCCGACATTGCCTCCGGCGTAGAGCCCCGCGCCGACGATCGCGAGAATGATGCCGAACAGGCTCGAATTGCCGAACCCCTTCTGCGCTTCCGGCCAGACAAGAACGGCCAGCCCCAGGAACCCCATCATCACGCCGGCGATGCGCCGCGCCGTCAGGCGATCCTTCACCAGGAAATGCGCGGCCAGCGTCGTCACGAACGGCGTGCCGCCATTGCAGATCGCCATCACGGCCGAGCCGGTCGTCTGCGCGGCGATGGAATAGAGTACAAAAGGCAGCGCCGTGAAGAGAATGCCGATCGTAGAATAGGCCAAGAGCGCCCGCGGCGTGACCTTCTCCGGCGGATCGCCGCGCCGCTTCCCGTTCATCGCCTTCGCGATCAGGAGAAAGACCGCAAGAAAGACAGTCGCACTGACCATGCGCCCTGCCACGGTCCACAGCGGGTGGATTGTTTCCACCGCCATGCGGATGCCGGCGAAGGTCGAGCCCCAGATGACGACAAGAACAAGCAGGATCGCCCAGTTCAGCGCTGCGCCCGTGGGCGCGACGCGACGGGATCGTCCTGGCTGCTCGGCCGCCACCACGCGACATCTCCTTGTTGGGACGCCGCGTGCTAGAGCATTTCATCGGCCCGCGCAAAGCGCAGGCGTGAAATCCTCGGTAGCAAACTGCAACAAGCGAAGGCCCGGAGCGCGGGATGCTCTCCGGACCTCCATCCGCGGCGAGTCGGAGTTCGCCGCTAACTTGCGGCGCTTTCAGATTCGACGATCAGCCCGGCGTTCGTCCTCGCGCCGCTTGCGCGCATCTTCCTGCATGTCGCCCACGGCCTTCTGCGTCTTGCCGCCCAGTTCTTTCATGCCGCCTTCAATGGTGTGCTTGGGCGAATCGACAGCCTTGCCGAATTCTTTCTGCACCTTGCCAGCGGCTTCCTTCATCCCGCCCTTTGCCTGGTTCTTGTTCATGAGTCCGCATCCTGTGTTCGCGCCACGTCCACTTCGCAAAAGGAACGTGACGCGACAGACTGGGTTCCGCGCGAGATAACCTGTGTTCGGCCCCAGAAATGGGACCTGTCAGTCTCTGAAAACGCCTTCGATCACCGTTCGTGCGCGGCCGATCAGCTTCACGCGGTCGCCGGCCATGCGCGTCGTGATGTCGGCGCCTCGCCCCGGATAGGCCTGGAAACATTTCAGCTCCGCCTTGCCCAGCCGCTGCGCGAAGAATGCGCCGATCATGCAGTGCGCCGAACCTGTCGCCGGATCTTCCGGAATGCCGTCCGCCGGTGCAAAGAAACGCGAGACGACGTCATAGCCGCCATCGCCAGGCGCCGCGCAGCAGACATCCATCCGCCGCCCGCCCAGCGCTGCGACCTTCGCAAGGTCCGGCTTCAGCGCACGGATCTGGCCGGCATTGTCGAACACGGCGAGCAGGTATTGTCCGCCCCACACTTCGCTCGGCTTCGACCCTAGCGCATCCGCCAGTGTCGGCGGCGCATCGATCCGCTTCGGCATGTCCGCCGGAAAATCCATCTCCAGCCGTCCGTCCGGCAGGCGCTTCACCGTGAGCCGGCCCGACTTCGTGTCAAAGCCGATCTCGGCCCCATCGAATCCCAGGTGAGCATAGAGGGCGTGAGCGCTGGCCAGCGTCGCATGTCCGCACAGCGGCACTTCTACCGCCGGCGTGAACCAGCGCAGATCGAACGCGCCTTTCCCCTTCGCCACGATGAAGGCTGTCTCGGCGAGATTGTTCTCGGCAGCGATCGCCTGCATCACAGCGTCAGCCGGATAGGCATCCATTGGCATTACGCCCGCAGGACCGCCCGCCATCGGCTGTTCTGCAAAAGCATCGATCTGGAAGAATTGATAGTCGGCCATGGCCGCCTCCCCAAGCATCTGGAGGCCAGCCATCTATCGCGCGGGCGAGCGCGGCAGAAACGATAATCCCTGATCAGTCGATGAGAATTCCTGTCTGCCTCGCTGTGCTGGCGACGGGACCGCGACTACTCAAACTATCTTTTTCTCTCCGTCTTGAGTTCCTGACAAAAATACTTTCTTTACTATCGAATACATTACCGCAACGCAGCGAACACTTTCCCCGTGACTGCGTGTCATGTCTCTGTCATACTAGTGTCATGAAACTGATACACGCGATTCTGGGCGTTGGGGCGGCGAGCCTTTTGCCGACTGCCTTGGCCCCACTGGCATTGGCCCAGGAGCCGGCTGCCAAGCCCTTCCTCATCACCGTCGCTTCGGACGCAAAGCCGGTCTCGCACGCCGAGTACCGCTATCCGAGCTATGCGGGCGCGCGCGACCTGGAAGGCGCGTGCGAGGTGAGCTTCGCGATCTCGACCGCCGGCAAGGCAGATGCAATCCGTGTCGGCGCCTGCACGTCAGAAGCTTTCCGCCGCGCCGCCAAGTCCACTGTGGAAGGGATGACGTTCGCGCCGAGCGCAGCGGTCACAACGGCCAACGCCACGATCCGCTGGCGCATGCCCGACCCGCAGGTCCGCACCGCCAGCCTCGACTGATCAGCCTCGACTGGGCGTCCTTCTCCCTAGGCCGGCTTCCACTTCGCGAACATCGCCGCGAACGCTTCGGGATCGCGTGACGGCCAGCCATGGTCGACCGGCCCATTACCGTGCCCCAGCCCGGGCGCGCGCCTGATCGCTTCGACCAGGTAGGCGCGCGACAACGCCGCCGCATCCTTCAGTGACAACCCGCGCGCAATCCCGGCAGCGATGCCGGACGCCAGCGTGCAGCCGGTCCCGTGCGTCGCTTTCGTCTCGATGCGCGGACCTTCGAAGAAGTGCTCGCCCTGC
>DATBNA010000320.1:0-4174 GCA_036554545.1 Hyphomonadaceae bacterium | reverse complement strand
GCGGCGCCGGCGAAAACCAGCGACTCGGCGGCGAGGCGCTGGAAGTAGGGCATCAGCACGTCGACGGTCAGCGTCTCGACCGGCGTACGCGGCGCGGGCATGGCGGACGAGATGACGATGGCGTCGAGCCTGCCGCCGAATATTGTCGTGGCCTTCGCAACCATCGCCGCAGGATCGCTCCACGCGACCACTTCGACGCCTTCCTCTGTTCCATCGGACGCAATCGACGGATCGCAGGCGATCACGCGGGCGCCGGCGGCGCGCAGCGCCTTCGCGATGACCGGATTGGCGAAGCCTTTCAGGTCGGTGAGGAAGACGTTTCGGGTCTCGGCCATGACCTGTTGTGGCATGCCCTACTGGCCGGCGCGAGGCCGCGGCGGGGGAGCGTTGGGGCCGAAAATGCCCGGGCCCTGCTTGTTGACCCTGCCCTGCGCCTCGAGGATGCGGGCGCCGCCGAGGATGCCTTCCATCGCGTAGTTGCCTTCGTGGCAGGCATATTCGTAGACGGCCTCGTCGCGCTTTTTCATCGTCTGCTCGGCGCGCCAGGTCTGCGTGTACCAGAGCGGATCCTCGACGGTGAATTCGTAGAACAGCTCGCCGTCGGCGACGCGCTGGAATTTTTCGGTCACCTTGCCTTCGGGCGAGAGGATGATCTGGCCCTGCACGGCCTGGTGCGGATTGACGTTGACCGTCTCGACCACAAGCGTGTCGCCTTCCCACCAGCCAACGGAATCCCCAAGCCACGGCTTGATGGCGCTGGGCTTGTGCTTCGCCTCCGCCTTGCTGGCGGCGATCGGGACGATGCGGGCGTCGTGGACCATCTCGACGACGATGATCACGTGATCCTTCGACTGCACGATCTGGTAGTTGTTGTTGTAGATGGTGTTGAGCATGCCGGGACCGCCGGCGCCGGTGAAACCGATGAGGCAGCGCTCAGCGATCGGAAGGGTCTCCGGACCTTCGTACATGGTGGCGCGTTT
The DNA here is from genome assembly GCA_036554545.1 of Hyphomonadaceae bacterium. Taxonomy (GTDB): domain Bacteria; phylum Pseudomonadota; class Alphaproteobacteria; order Caulobacterales; family Hyphomonadaceae; genus UBA7672. The sequence goes on along the minus strand of DATBNA010000320.1, from coordinate 3,194 downwards.
CTTTGCCTGCGCATCGGCGCGGGCTTTCTGACCAGCGGGCGAGACCGGCACGCGGCCGTCCGGCGGATCGACGATCCATGACGTGCGAAGCTCGCCCTTGACGGTTGCGAAGTCGACGCCGGGATCGATCCAGAAAGTGTTGTAGCCACGGTCGTTGTTCTTGTCGTCGAGCAGGCCGTCCGCAAGATTCGAGGCGCCCTCTTCGCTTTGCGCGAGGAGAATCCACGGATTGTTCTTCACCATCTCCTTCGCTTCCTCCTTCGTCGGAGACAGCTTCATGTTGGGCGTGCGCGAGAGGTTGGTGAGAGACTGGTTGGACCAGACTCCCTGGAGGTCGGGCTTGCCGTCAGGCGTGCGCGGCGGCGAATAGGGAGACTGCGCTGCGGCGGACAGGGCAAACGCGAGTGCGGCGATGGCGCAGGCTGCGGACAGGACCTTCATGCTTCTCCTCCCAGAGACTCTCCTTTCGGAGAGAGGGGCAATCATAGGCGCGGCTGACGCGAGCGGAAAGTGTGACGCGGCGGCATTCGCACCGGAACTCCGGTCACAAGAAAAAGAGAAGGTCAGGCGGCCGCGGATTTCGCTGGCCGGGCGCCCTGCAGCAAGGCGACGTACTTGGTCGCCAGTTCACGGGCGTCGATCGGCTTCGAGATGTAGTCGTCCATGCCCAGGTCGAGGAAACGCTCGCGATCGCCGCTCATGGCGTCGGCGGTGAGCGCGATCACCGGAAGCCTGGCCCAGGGCTGGCCGCTGGCGCGAATTCGCTTGATGGTTTCCTTGCCGTCCATGACCGGCATGTGGACGTCGAGCAGCACGATATCGAATTCGTGCTGCCGAAGCAGTTCGAGCGCCTCCTCGCCATTGGTCGCTTCGGTGATCTTCGGCGCGAGCTGGGACATGAAGAGCTTGACCACCTGGCGGTTGACCGCGTTGTCGTCGACCAGCAGCACGCGGGCGCCCATCGTTCGCGCTGGTTTCTGCGAGACTGCGGGCGTTGAAGGCGCGGCAGGCTCTTCCGCGGTCTGCGCGCTGGCTTCAGCGATGAAGGTGAAGTGGAAAGTCGAGCCTTCGCCGAGCCTGCTGTCGACCGAAACGTCGCCGCCCATCAGGCGGGCGAGCTGGCGCGTGATGGCGAGGCCAAGGCCGGTGCCGCCGAAGCGCCGCGAGATCGAGGCGTCGGCCTGGGTGAAGGCGCCGAACAGGCGCGCCAGTGTTCCCTTGTCCATGCCGATGCCGGTGTCTCGAACGGAAATGCGCACCAGCCACTGCGATCCGCTCTGTTCGGCGCCGACGCGGATCGAGACGCCGCCGGTTTCGGTAAACTTGATGGCGTTGGAGAGGATGTTCGAGACGCACTGTCGCACGCGCACCGGATCGTAGCGCAGGCGCTGGGGCAGCGAGTCTGCGACTTCGAGATCGACGGAGAGGTTGCGTTCGGCGGCGGTCGCCTGGAAGAGCTGGCGCACGCGTTCGACCGTAAGGCCGAGATCGCCGTCGATGCGGGCGATGTCGAGCTTGCCGGCCTCGATCTTGGAAATGTCGAGCACGTCGTTGAGCAGCGCCATCAGCGTGCGTCCGGATTCCGCGATGACGTTGACGCGCTCCTTGTGCACCTCGCTGAGCGCGCTGTCGCCGACCAGCACCTGCGCCATGCCGAGGATGCCGTTGAGGGGGGTGCGAATCTCGTGGCTCATCGAGGCGAGGAAGTTCGACTTGGCGCGGGTCGCCGCCTCGGCCTGCTGTTTGGCCTCGATGAGGGCGAGTTCCTGACGTTTCTGCACGTCGATATCGAGCATCAGGCCAACGGCGCGGAGCGGCTCGCCAGCGGCGTTGCGCACGATGCGGGTGAAGATGCGGATCCAGTGCCCCTCCCCGTTCGGACGATAGATGCGTGTGTCGATACTCTCGACCGCGCCGGTGCGCAGGCAGCGCTCCCAGCTTTCACGGACGCGAGGCTGTTCGTCGTCGGCATAGAGGCCGAAGGGATTCGTCTCCTGCCGGCGCAGCGCCTCTTCGCCGGCCAGCTCCTGGAACTGGTCGGAGGCCCAGCGCTTGCCGGTGAGCATGTCGATCTCGAACACGCCGGCATGGGCGGCGGCCATGGCAAGTTCGAGGCGGCCGGAGACGAGGTCGGACTGGTCGCGCGCATCGGCGAGCTCCGACACGTTCTGGCTGATGCCGAACATTTCGAACTTGCCGGAGGGCAGCTTGCGGCCGGCGCGGTAGTGGATGCGCAGCGTGGTCCAGCCGCCGGCGGCCTTGCGATAGCGGCACTCGCCGACGGCCGAGCCGCCTTGGCTGGTGAGGCGCTCGCGGATGGCTGTATCCTTCTCGATATCGGCGGGGTGCTGGATCAGCCTGAGACGCGCGAGCGGAACCGGTTCGCTGATGCTGTCATAGCCGAGCGAGAGTTCGGACGAGAAGTTATAGATCTCCTTGTCGGGGTCGAAGCGCCAGGTGCCAACCTCCGCGTCGAGCATCAGGCGGTCGCGCACGGAACGCGAGGTCGCGAGGGTGGTGAGCGACTGCCATTCCTTCGTGACGTCGACGAGAACGACAAGTTCGCGCGAACCCAACGCCAAGCGATCGAGCCGGACCCAGCTTTCATTTTCTGCATCGTGCAGGCGGAAGCAGGCGCCGCCGGAAGCGGTGGAGGAATCGACCGATGCGCCCCGCATCAGTTCCAGGACGTTGAGGCCGATCAGCACGCCGGGCTCGCGATTGACCTTGTGCGCGAAGGCGGCGTTCACCTCGATGATACGATCACGCGGGTCGACCACGCAGGCCGGAGTGGCCGCGAGCACTGCCAGCGCGAAGTCCGGCGTGTCAAACAGTCTGGTCGAAGTCATCCCCGGAGGGCCCCGGTAAACGTAACAGCCTCCGTTGTTTACACGTCATTGGGTTAATGACTGGTCCTTGAGCAGGGACTTAGGTGGTTAGCGCCGGGTTAATTTCGGAGCCCGGTGCTGCTCCACAATCGGCGCGCGCGTTCCCGCAAGCTCACAAGCCTGGGCCCCTCCTCCCACCCGGCGAGAAAAGGGGTATCCAGATCACGCGGGCGTCCGCATCAGCTTCCCCCAAAACCAGTGTGACCGAGGTCGGCCAAAGAATCCTGGCCAACCCTCTTTACTTCAGATCAGGCCTGGCTATATATGACTGACTGGTCAGTTATATAAAAGAGCAGCAATGTCAGA
>DATBNA010000307.1:0-9689 GCA_036554545.1 Hyphomonadaceae bacterium | reverse complement strand
GCGCGGGTCGAGGCGCTGGCGGAAAAGCTCGCGCCGCGTATCTCGAAGGATCCCTGGACTGCCGTGGTCGTGCTGCTGGGCGCAGCGCCGTTTGCCGCCGACCTTTTGCGCGCCTTGTCGCGCCGCGGACTGGATATCGGCTTCGATGCGCTCTGGCTGCAGAGCTATGCGGACGCCCGCGAAAGCTCTGGGCGGATGCTGATCCACGCCGATGTGATGCGCCCGGTGGAAGGCCGCGGCATACTGCTGATCGACGATGTCTTCGACTCGGGCCGCACCATTTCGTTCGCGCGCGATCACATGCTGCACAAGGGCGCACGGGAAGTGCTTACCTGCGTCTTCGCACGCAAGCCGGATGCGGCGACAGAAGGCCTGGACGCGTGGGCGTGGGATGCGCCGCCGCGCTATCTTGTCGGTTATGGGATGGACGACGCGGGCAGCATGCGCGGCCTGCCGTTTGTCGGCGCGATCAAGGGCGCCTGACCCGCTCGGGGTCATTCTCGAGCAGGATTGGCTGGCCATGCGGCGTTGCGTGCGCCGCGCGATGCCATGCCTCCGTGGTGTCGCTGATTTCGCCGGCGGTTACCGCGCCCTTCCGGATCACCAGCTTCTCGAGAGCACGCAGCCAGCAATCGTAGTAGTCGTCTCCGGATTTCAGCTCCGCGCCGAGCACTTCCGCCCATTCGGTCCACGTGAACGCGCCGCGTTCGTGAAGCGCTACGGTCATCGCAAAGGCGCTGGCCTGCCAGGGTTCGGCGAACACCGGCTCGTCCATTCCAGGCGGCGGCTCACGCCGGTTCAAGATAGCTCTCCCACGCATCGATGCTGACGGTGAGCGTCGGATCGCCATCTTCGCCCCAGAGCTCGCGGCCGTCGAAGGCGATGGTGTACAGACGCTCGGGGTTCTCGCCTTTGCCATGGGCGTTGGTGTCCGGGAGGACGTAACCGTCGTGCACGGCTTCCACGACGCCGAGCTTTCCACGCGCATAGCGGGGCAGGCGGGTGTGATGCTGTGGGTGCATGTTCCGGGCGCGAACGCGTTCGCCGGCCCTGAATTTCGGCGGCGCGGTGATCGGGCGATTGCATGGGCCGCCGCGCGCCATGGCCGGCGCGGCGTCGGCGGCTTTCATCACGCGCTTTGGCGTCGCTGCCGGATCGACGGGCAGCCCGGCTTTCAGGTCGTTCGCGGTGACAAAGCCGTGCCGCTGCAGCAGCAGTTCGAGTCCCCGAATCCAGATCTCGTAGTAGCTCGAACCATAGTAGACCGCGGGATGCAGCGACTCTCGCGTCCGCCGGCTTTCGTCAATGTTCCAGGCGCCCATTGCGCCGGCGGTGATCACCAGACCAAGCGCGCGCTTTTCCCAGTCGGCATGGAAGAAGGGTTCGTTCGGCTCGGGATTGATCGGCCCGAACGCCATGTCGCCGCCCACATCGTGAGGACCATTCATGGCGCAGGCGCCTTCGGCAGGCCGGTCCCGATCATGGAATCCCGCGTGACGAGGTCGGCAAGCTGGTTCTTCGACAGACCCTCCGCGCCGGCAGGCCGCATCGGAACGACGAGATAGCGAAGCTCGGCCGTCGAATCCCAAACGCGTATCTTCGTGTCGCCGGGAAGCGTCATTCCGAATTCGGCGAGCACGCCGCGCGGGTCGATCACGGCGCGCGAGCGATAGGGCGGGGATTTGTACCAGACGGGCGGCAGGCCCAGCACGGACCATGGATAGCAGGAGCACAGCGTGCAGACGACGAGGTTGTGCGTTTCCGCCGTGTTGAAGACGGCGTGCATGTGCTCGCCCTGACGGCCGGTAAAGCCAAGCGAGGCGATCGCCGCCGTCGCATCGCGTTTCAGCCAGTCGGCGAACTCCGGATTGCTCCATGCCTCGGCGACGACCTGTGCGCCGTTCCGCGGACCCACCTTGTTCTCATAGACATCGACGATGGCGTCGATCGCCGCCGGATCGATAAGGCCCTTGCCGGCGAGGATTGTCTCCAGCGCGCGCACGCGCGCGGTCATGGGATCGAGCTCGTTGTCGTGATGGTCGTCGTCGTGATCGTGATGATCGTGCGCCATGGGCGCGAGCCCTAGAACCGGTCGAGAAGGCGGTTGAGGTAGTCCAGCTCTTCCTGCGTGAGCGTGCGGTCGCCGGCGCGGCGGCGGATCTCGTTGAGGATGTCGCGGGCTTTCTGGCGCTCCATCTCGTCGGGGATCTTCACGGTGTCGCCATAGCCGCTTTCGCCGTTGTTGAGGCGGCCGAGAATGTCGCGCTCGTCGCGCGCTTCGCGGGCTTCCGGATCGTTCTCGTCATTCAGGCGGGCGAGTTCGCTGGAGCGGTCCTGCAGTGCATTCATTGCCTGCTGCTGCGCTTCGCGCGCGGCGGCGAAGTCGCCGCGGCGCAGCGCTTCCTCGGCGCGGCGCTGCATGTCTATGGCGCGTCCCAGAAGCTGCCGGGAGCGGGCGTTTTCCTGGCCATAGCGGCCGTCGGCCTCGACGCCAGGACGTCCCGGCGCGCCGCCCGGACCGCCGCGGTCCGCGTTCTGCTGGCCCTGACCCTGCTGGCCGCCCTGTCCGGGCTGCTGACCCGGTTGCTGGCCCTGCTGGCCGGGACCCTGCCCCTGCTGCTGGCCCTGTCCTTGTTGTTGACCCTGACCCTGCTGCTGGCCCTGGCCCTGCTGCTGGCCGCCCTGACCTTGTTGCTGGCCTTGCTGCTGGCCCTGACCGGGCTGCTGCGGCTGGCCGCCGCCGGAGCGCATCTGCTGTTCGAGGCGCTCGCGCAGACGGCGCTGCTGGTCGGCAAGCTCCTGTCCGCGCTGCGCGCCCTGGCCCTGACGCTCGGCCTGTTCGGTGGCGTCGTTGAGATCGCGCTGGTCGTTGAGGGCGCGATTGGTTTCCTGCAGCGCACGGTTGAGCGCGCGGCTCATCGGGCCGTCCTGGTTCTGGCCGCCTTGGCCGCCCTGGCCCATCTGCAGCTGCATGTTCTGCATGCGGTCGAGAAGACGCTGCATGTCGGAGAGAAGCTGCCGCGCCTGGTCCCGTGCGCCGGTCTCGGCGAGGTCGCGCAGGGCCTGCAGCATGCGGGTGAGTTCATCGTCGCCCATCTGCATGCCGCCCATCCCGGGCTGCTGCTGGCCATCGCCCTGGCTCACGCGACCATTGCGCAGAGCCTCCGCCATCTGGGCGGCAAGATAGTTCTCGATCGCCTGCTCATACATATCCATCAGGCGGCGGATTTCTTCCTCGCTCGCGCCGCGGCGCAGCGCCTCCTCGAGCGCGCGGCGGGCGGCTTCAAGCGCCGCGGTCGCGTCGGCGAGACTGCCGTATTCCGAGCGCAGCGCGATATCCCACAGGAGACCTTCGGCGCTCTCCGCCTCGGCCTTGTCGCGGGCAGCATCGATGACGCCGCGCGCATTGCGCAGGCCCATGAAGATGATCGGGTCCTGGAAATAATCCTCGGGCTTGTAGGTATGGAAATCGATCATCATCACTGCGCGCTTGATGCCTTCCGGCGCCCAGGACAGGCGCGAAGCGGCGGCGGAGGCGACAGCGTCAAAGCCCCGGCCTTTCACGGCGGTGAAGTCGTCGGCGCCCTCCGGCATGGTGTACTCGCGCCATTCGCGCAGCAGCGTAGCACGGGCTTCCTGGATGGCGCGGGCGTCGGGCTGCAGGAAGATCTTTTCCGGCAGGCGATAGGCGACGGGCGCGCTCTCGCCGATCTGACCGGAAGCGTCGGTAGCGCGGAGCTTCACCATCATCTCGAGCCCGGCCCAGCGGTGGCGGACGAGGTCCTGCGAGAAGTCGCCTTCTTCTTCCTTCGGCGACAGGCTCACGGTTTCGATCAGCACAGCGTCCTCGACATTCTGTGCGTCGGCCGGCAGGTCCTTGCGCGCAAAGAACACGGCTTCCAGTTTCTCAACGCCGTAGTCGTCAGCGAGCTTGTACTTGAACTCGGTGCGGTCCGCTTCGCCCAGCTTCGGCGGTGTGACGAAGGAAACGGTCGGGTCAGCGTCGGGAATGACCGTAAAGGGGAAGCTCGCGCGTTCACCCCAGAAGTTGACGGCGATGCGCATCGGCTGGTCGACCTCGACCTTGGCCTCGTAGGTGTTGTCGATGCCGGCCTGCGGATGGAGCGTGGCGCTCCCGGCCTTCTCCGGCATCACCCTGATCTGCGGACGGCCCGGGCCGATGACGCGCAGCGTCACTTCTGAGCCTTCCGGTGTGTGGGCGACTTCGCCGGGCGTCAGCACGAAAGGCGCCGAGCCGGTATAGGTCGGCGGCGTCACCCAGGCTTCGACCGTTAGCTTGTGCGCGCCGAACAGCGCGCCGAAGTCCGGGAACAATCCCTTGCCCATCCGGTCGAGGCCGGCTGCGCCCGCGAAGACCGCGGCCACAATGACCAGCACCGGCACCACGAGCCGCAACCAGAGCGGATCTGCCTGGCGCCACTGCGCCGTGACGTCCAGACGTTTCAGCTTCGCCGCCAGCGCCGCCATGCGGTCGCGGTGTTCCTGCCAGAGCTTCCAGGTGAGCGTGTCGGCGCGCGCCGGACGGTCGGTCCAGACGCTGAGCGGCCGGCCTTCGATATTGCTGTCGATCAGGTCGCGCGCATCATCATCCGTCGGCGCCTTCCAGACCTTGAGCCCGATGAGGACGGCGATCATCAGGCCGACCCAGAAAATCACACCGGTGGTCGCCTGCGCTTCCGGCGGCATCGTGCCGTAGAGGCCCGACAGCCAGAAGATCGAGAAGGCGGCCAGCCAGATGGCGGCCGGGCCGATGGCGCGTATCAGGGCGGGGTAGAACAGGCTGCGGCGCGCAGCCGATATCCGGGCGTCGAGTTTCTGTCTGAGGCCAAATCCGTCAGCCAACCTGCGTTCCTTCGGCCTACCGGCCTGGGGCGATCCAATCCGGCGCCCTTTCCAGGGCGATCATTTCCTCGAACGTCGGCCGGCGGCGGACGACAACGCAAGCATCGCCCCGAACGAGCGCTTCGGCAACCAGTGGTCTCGAATTATACTGGGACGACAATGTGGCGCCGTATGCTCCGGCGGTCATGAAAGCCACCAGATCGCCCTCCTTGAGGGGGGGCATCAGCCGGTCCTTGGCGAACCTGTCAGTGCTCTCGCAGATAGGCCCCACAAGGTCCACAGCCGCTCGGGGAGCGCCCAAAGCCGGGGTTCTGACGGGCTGGACGTCATGATGGGCATTGTAGAGCGCCGGGCGCAGCAGGTCGTTCATGCCGGCGTCCAGAATCACAAAAGTGCGGCCGTCCCGCTCTTTCACGTACTCGACCTTCGAGATCAAAACTCCGGCATTCCCGGCAATTAACCGGCCAGGCTCGAAGATAAGCTGCACGTCGAGCCCGCCCAGCACCTCGCGCGCCTGTTTCGCGTAGGTCGACGGCGGATCGGGATCATCGCCATCCTTGTAGGGAACGCCGAGGCCGCCGCCGAAGTCGACGCGCGAGATGGCGAAACCGTTCTCGCGCAGCCGTTGTGCAAGGGCGACGACCTTCTCCCATGCGGCGCGTAGCGGTTCGACGCGCATGATCTGGCTGCCGATGTGAACCGCAACGCCGACAGGATCGATGTTCGGGAGCCTGCTGGCGGCGGCATAAAATGTCTCGGCCTCGTGCCAGGCGATGCCGAACTTGTGCTCGGCCGAACCGGTCGAGATGTGGGCATGGCCGCCGGCCTCGACATGCGGGTTGACCCGGAAGGCGATCGGCGCGCGCAGGCCAAGATCGCTGGCGACGCGCGACAGGCGTTCGAGCTCCGGCATGCTCTCGACGTTGAACTGGTGGATCCCGCGCCTGAGGCCAAGCTTCATCTCGTCTTCCGTCTTGGCGACGCCCGAGAAGACGATGCGGTTCGCGGGCACGCCGGCTTCCATAGCCTTCATCAGCTCGCCGCCCGAGACGACGTCCGCGCCCGCACCCATCGAAGCGAGCGTCGCGATCACGCCGAGATTTGAGTTGGCCTTTACCGCGTAGGCGATGAGCACGTTGCGATTGGCGAACGCTTCCGCCAGCACATTGTAGTGCCGCCGCAGCGTCGCGTCGGAATAGACGTAGGCAGGCGTCCCCAGCTCGCGCGCGATGGCTTCGAGCGAGACGTCCTCGCAGTGCATGACGCCATTGCGGTAGGCGAAGTGGTGCATGGTCGGGTCCGGTCCTGTCCGCGCCGGGTTACGCGAAGGCGATGGCGATGTCACCAGCCAACCGACCGCACCCCGTCGTGTTGCTGCGTCAGTCCGATGGCAGGCCGAGGGAGCGAAGATTGGACCTCATCATGTCCGCCTCCCTCGTCTGTCCAAGCTCGCGGTAGATCGCAGCGGCTTCGCGTCCATAGGACCCGACCCGATCCAGATCGTTGCGTTTGAGCGCCAGCGTGGCGAGGTTCTGCAACTGGATGGCGACGTTGGCGCGGGCCCCTGCGGTCTCGTAGATCCCGAGGGCTTCGGTCATCTGTTGCTCTGCGAGATCGTACTGTTTCCGCTCTATCGCGTTGAGCGCCATGCCGGAAAGACATTGGGCGTGTCCAACAGTGTCTCCGAGCTTTTCCGACAGTTGCAGGGCGGCCCGGTAGAAGCGGTCGGACGCCGTGAGATCGCCGCGCCGTCGGGCGACGACGCCCAGATTGCTCAGCACCTGTGCGCGTCCCTGGTCCACGCCCAGCGCCTCGAACTGCTTCAGGGCGCGCTGGAAATAGTCCTCCGCCGCTGTGATCTGTTCGTTGTCGATAGCAAGCGTGCCCAGGTTATTCAGCGCTTTGGCCTGCGAGGCCGCGTCGCGTTCCCTTTCGAAGAGGGCAAGCGCTTGCCGGTGGTAGTCCTCCGCGACGCCGGAATCCCGCAACCCCTGCGCGGACTGCCCCAGCGCAAGAAGTATGGCGGCGCGGAGCCAGTCGTCCCGGAGCGGTTCGATCGCATCGAGCGCCTGAAGAAGGACCTCACGCGCACCGCGGTAGTTCCCGCGCGCATTGCGAACCTCCCCAAGCCCCGCCAGTACGGCGACGTGGACAAGGGGGTCGTTGGGTCTTGGCCCCGCCAGCAGGAAGTTCAACTCATCTTCAGCGCGCGGAAGCTGGCCGGTGCGCAACAGCAACGCCGCCAGCGCGAGGGACTTGTTCGGGTCGCCGGCGAGGCTGAGGGCGCGATCGTAGGCTGCGATCGCATCGTACGGAAAATCCCGGGATGCGAGCGCGCCAAAGTCGCCAAGTATCTCTGCAAGATCGGAAATCGCTTTCTCGCCTTCTCTCGCCGCGCGATCCAGAATATCGAGCGCGCCGTCGATGTCTCCCGCCGCGGCCTTCTGCGCCGCCTCCCGGCGCACCCCGTCCTGGGCGGAGAGGAGGTGGAACAGGCTTTGCCGCAGTGACAGTTGCTCCGCCGGACTCAGCTCACGGTTGCGGACGATCTCATTCTTGACCTCATCGAACTTGAGGGTCAGGTCCTCAACCTGACGTCTCGAGGCGGCGGGGTCCGTGAAACTCTCGAGTAGCTGCTTGATGTCGGAGATGTTGGTCAGCAGCGTGGCGGTCCCCAGTGCGACGATGGTGAAGTTCGACCACGACAGCCACCGCGCCTGCCACGGCGCCGGCGCTGGTTCGCGATTTTCGGCCCGCGCACGCAGCACCTCGACGAGGCGGTGGAACGCCGCGGAAAACCTGGGGAGGCTCCATCGTGGCAGGTCGATAGTGTAGATTCGATCAAAAGGTTTTGGAATCGCGCAGGCGTCCAGCCGAACCGGAACCAGCCTGTCTCGCTTGCGGGCATCGTCGGCTTCCGAAAGGACCCAGTCGGAGCCGCAAGCAGCTGTCGACCAGCAGACGATCACACTGTCCGCGGCGGCGAGCGCTGCTTCGGTCTTCGCGCGGTAGTCTTCGCCCGGGTTGACAGCGTGATCCCACCAGACCTCGAAGCCTTCGGCTTCCAGTGCGCGTGCGAGGCGGCCGACGCGTTCGCGGCTGGCCGAAGCGTATGAGATGAAGATCCTGATCCTGGCGGGCTGAGCGTTGTCCCCGGTCATGGCGAGCGTCCCCGAGCGCGCGCCAAGGCTAGCCTATCGGCGACAAGGAGGCGACCGGAGAGTTGACGACATGAAGCGAGGTCAGGCTTGGGCGGTCCCGCTATTGCGGTGTGGCAGGTTGCGCAGGCGCCGGCTGGGCTGCCGCACGGTTGGCCTCTTCCTCGGCATTCCTGGCGGCCGCTTCTTCCTCGGCCTTCTTGATATTGCGCGGGTCGAGCGGGCCTTCGTCCGGCGGATTGCCCCAGAGCGGAACCGGGCGCTCGAGGTCGCCCTTGAGGCCGCAGGCGGACAAAAGAGAGAGACCGGCAAGCACGGCGATGGCGGTGCGCATCACTTCAGTTTCTCCTTCCACGCGGCGATCTGTTCGCGGACCCGTTCGGGCGCGGTTCCCCCGTAACTCTTACGGCTGGCGACCGAGGCGTCCACTGTCAGCACTGCGAAGACTTTCTCGGTGATGCGCGGCTCGATCGCCGTCAAGGCGGAGAGCGGCAGGTCAGGCAAGGCGACGCCGGCGGTTTCAGCCGCCTTTACGGCAGCGCCAGTAATGTGGTGCGCCTCGCGGAACGGGATATCGAGTTCGCGCACCAGCCAGTCGGCGAGGTCGGTGGCGGTCGAGAAGCCCGACGAAGCCGAAGCCCGCATGCGCTCGACGTTCGGCGTCATGGTCGCGATCATGCCGGTCATGGCCTGCAGCGAGAGATCCAGCGCGTCGAAGGCGTCGAACGTCGTCTGCTTGTCTTCCTGCATGTCCTTCGAATAGGCGAGCGGCAGGCCCTTCATGATGGTCAGGAGCTGGACCAGCGAGCCCGTGGCGCGGCCGGTCTTGGCCCGCACGAGTTCCGCCGCATCCGGGTTGCGTTTCTGCGGCATGATCGAGGAGCCGGTCGACCAGGCGTCGCTGAGCTTCACGAAGCCGAACTGAGACGACGACCAGACGACGATCTCTTCGGCGAGGCGCGAGAGGTGCTGCGCGCAGATCGCGACGGCGGCGAGCGCCTCAAGCGCGAAGTCGCGCGCGGAAACGGCATCGAGCGAGTTGGCCATCGGCCTGTCGAAGCCGAGCGCCTTCGCCGTCATGTGCCGGTCGATGGGGAAGCCGGTGCCGGCCAGCGCCGCTGCGCCGAGCGGCGACTCGTTCATGCGTGCCGCCGCATCCGCAAACCGTCCGCGGTCGCGGTCGAGCATTTCGACATAGGCCATCAGGTGGTGGCCGAAGGTGACAGGCTGCGCTGTCTGAAGATGCGTGAAGCCCGGCATCACCGAGTCGGCGTGTTTTTCCGCCTGCGCCAGCAGCGCCTTGACCAGGGCCTCGATCTGCTCCTGCCGCACCTCACACGCTGATTTGACCCAGAGGCGAAAATCGAGCGCGACCTGGTCGTTCCGCGACCTCGCCGTGTGGAGACGTCCGGCCGGTTCGCCGATGATCTCCTTGAGTCGTGACTCCACATTCATATGGATGTCTTCCAGCGCCTTGGAAAACTGGAACTTTCCATTCCTGATCTCGCCAAGGACCTTGTCCAGCCCGTCAGAGATAGCCCTGGCGTCGGCGTCCGAGATCACTCCCGCCTTCGCGAGCATGGCGGCATGGGCTTTCGATCCGGCGATGTCCTGTTCGGCCAGCCGCTTGTCCGTATCGATGGAGGCGTTTATCGCCTCCATGACCTG
>DATBNA010000306.1:0-1937 GCA_036554545.1 Hyphomonadaceae bacterium | reverse complement strand
TGACCAGCGTGTGGCCCGCATTATGGCCGCCCTGGAAGCGGACGATGACGTCCGCCCGGCTGGAGAGCCCGTCGACGATCTTGCCTTTGCCTTCGTCGCCCCACTGGGCCCCGACAACAGCTACGCCTGGCATGCCTGCTCCGCGAATTTCCGGGCCCTCAGGACCATACCGCCGTCAGCATGGCAAGGGCTCTGCGAAGGCCGCTTGCCGGAACGCCGCAGGCATAGTCTGGTGTCGGTCAGGGGGCGTCTCGGATTGCGGGGGATGCACCATGCTCACGCTGATTTTCCGGCTCATAACCGGCTTCCTCACGCTTTCCGTGGTTGCTCTGGCCGCCGGCATCGGATTCGTCTGGTACGACGGCTCGCGCATGATGGATCGTGCAAAACAGAGCGGCTGGCTCACGCCTCCGCCTGTGGAAGCGCCGCTTTCGCTCTTCGAAACGACTGTGGCGAAGGGCATATTCGGCCGGACATGGGACCAGAAGGGATTTCCATGCCGCACCGTGGCGCGGATGTGGGCGTATTACACTGGCGACAAGACCAGCCCGCCCGGCGGCCTGTCGATTTCGCAGGTCATGGCGCGCGACATTTCCTACGAAGTCGAAGCGAGCCAATCAGTCGGCTCACAGCTGAGACAGCTTTCGCTCGCCTGCCAGCTCGAAGGCCGCAGCGACACCGAACTGCTGCGGCTCTGGATGACGCATGCGAGTTTCGGGAAAGACCTCGTCGGTCCCGACGCCGCCGCGCAGGCGCTGTTCGAAAAAGCGCCGAGCGCGCTGAACGCATCGGAGTCGGAAAAGCTTGCCGCAGCACTCTCGCAACCCGGCATCCAGAGCGATGCTGCCAGGTGGGCCGCGAGCGCCAGACGCATTGCGCAACATGCTGAGGCCAACCAGCAGAAACCTGCCGATTAACGAAGAGCTAAGGGCCTTCGGGTCTGCTTCCTGCGAAGGAGCAGACCATGCTTGCATCCATCATCTTCTCGGCGGTCGTCGGCACAGTCGCCGGAACTGCATCCGTCGTCGACGCAGACACTCTGGAGATCCGCGGCGAGCGCATCCGCCTCGCCGGCGTCGATGCGCCGGAGTCCGGCCAGAAGTGTCGCGACGCGTCCGCGAACTTCTTCCGCTGCGGATCGATAGCCGCCAACGCGCTGGACACGTGGATCAACCGCGCTTCCGTCAGCTGCGACATCGAAGGCAAGGACCGCTACGGCCGCCTGCTCGGCCACTGCAAGGTTCGCGGCCAGAGCATGCAGGAATGGCTGGTGCTCAACGGCTACGCCGTCGCCTATCGCAGCTATTCCACCGCCTATGTCCCGGCTGAACTTGCGGCGCGAAGCGCCGGGGCCGGCATCTGGGCCGGCGAATTCGTCATGCCATGGGACTGGCGTCAGGGCCTGCGCCTCGAGGGCGAGAAGCCGACCAAGGCAATGATCAGCGGCAAGTTCGCCTCGAACGGAGGCCGATAGCCGTTCCCGCCCTTGACCTTCCGCCCCTCGCAAGCGGAAGAGGTGGGCGATGAACGAGAACAGAAAACGCATCCTCGTTACCGGCGGCGCGCGGCGCGTCGGCAGGCGGCTGGTCGAAAGGCTGTCGGCGGCGGGGCATGCCGTGATCATCCATGCCAACACCGGCAAGGATGAAGCAGATGCGTTGTGTGCGGATCTCCGCAAGACCAACCCGGAGACCTGGTCCATCGCCGCCGACCTTTCAGACCACGCCGCGGCCTGTGCGCTAGTCGGCCAGGCCGGCCAGCTCGCAGGCGGCACGCTCTCCGGCCTCGTCAATAACGCCTCTGTCTTCGACTACGACCTGCCGGCCGCGATGAAGCTCGATGTCTTCGAAACAGCGATGGCGATCAACCTGCGTGCGCCTGCGCTGCTGTCCGAAGCCTTCTTCAAGCAGGCCTCGCCTGCACGCGACAACTGCATC
>DATBNA010000265.1:0-2379 GCA_036554545.1 Hyphomonadaceae bacterium | reverse complement strand
CAGGATGGACATGCGGAGCTCGACGGGCTTTTCGTTGAACCGGATCTGTGGCGGGGCGGCATAGGCCGCCTGCTGGTGGAAGAGGCGGCCCAGTTCGCAGCGGCGCTCGATGCGCCCTCTCTGATGGTGACCGCCAATCCGCAGGCGACGGCCTTCTACGCCAAGTGTGGCTTCCGCGAATGCGGCGAGACCGAAACGCGGTTCGGCCCGGCGCCGGTCATGGCGCGTAGTCTGGTGTTCTAGGAATATTGCCAACGCGTTGATGGTCTCCTCCCCCGAACGGGGGAGGTGCTTCCGGCATGGCGTTTCAACGTGCATGGACTGGGTGGGGGACCGCCCTCGCTGGTGAGCGTGGAAAGACCGTCCCCCACCTGATCTCGACCGCCGAACCGTCAGCGGGCGTTGCGCCTCCCCCGTTCTGGGGAGGAGGTCAGCGGCGCCTTCCTCAGGGTGAGCGGTGGCGGGTAGCGGGGACAGAGATGACCGGTCTACATTTGGTCCGCGCATGGAGTTCTCAGCATGACGGAACATCTTAAGGTCAGCGTCGACAACGGCGTGATGGAAATCACGTGGGCCCGGCCGGACAAGAAGAACGCGATCACCAACGCGATGTATGCGGCGGCGGGCGACGCGCTGGAGCGGGCCTCGGCAGACAGATCGATCCGCGTGGCGCTGCTGACGTCCGAGGGCGACAGCTTCACTGCGGGAAATGACCTGTCGGTGTTTGCGGCGGCGAATGCAGGGACGCAGAAGGAAGCGCCGCAGGGCCACCGCCTGATCCACAACCTTGCAAAGTTCGACAAGCCGCTTGTCGCCGGCGTGCGGGGCGTTGCGATCGGCGTCGGCACGACGATGCTGCTGCACTGTGACCTCGTCTATGTCGCGAAGGATGCAAGGCTGACGACGCCGTTCGTGAATCTCGCGCTGGTGCCGGAGGCGGCGTCTTCCATCACGCTGCCGGCGCGCATCGGACATGCGCGGGCGTTCGCGATGTTCGCCCTTGGCGAGGCGCTGACCGGCGAACAGGCAGCGCAGATCGGCATCGCCAATGCGGCTGTTCCCGCCGACCAGGTGCTCGCAACAGCACGCGACGCCGCGCGCAAGCTGGCGCAGCGGCCGCTTGGCGCCCTGATGGCGACGAAGAAGCTGATGCGCGACGGCGAACTTCTGCTGCAGCAGATGCATCGCGAAGGCGCACTGTTCGCCCAGCAGCTGAAGTCGCCAGAGGCTGCCGAGGCGTTTGCCGCCTTTGCGCAGAAGCGGCAGGCGGATTTCAGCAAGGTCTGGGCGAACGCATGTGGGCTGGCGCTCTTGCCCGGCGACGCGTGTTGTAATTTTTCGGGCCCGGTTGGATTCCTACAACTGCGATTACAATTACAAGTACAATTACAATTACAATTACAATTACAACCGGACCTGCATCCGCATCCCGGGGAAGCGCCACCACAGCGACCTTGCCGACACGAACAGCCAGAAGATGATCCCGGTCAGATCCATGGCGGCATTGTCCGTCAGGTTTCGAGGTGTCGGATAACTTTCCCATCCTTTGAGCTCATCGCCTTGAAACGATGCGGGAAGTCCAAAACGGAATCGGGGGAGTGCGGGCGGTTTTTCTGCGAGCTGAACTGGAAGCGGACGAAGTCCGCGTTCCCTGCGCAGGCGGGGATCCAGCCCGGCGGGCATGAGCCCGCCAGCTGCGGGTGGTTCGACAAGACCGGTGCGGATCGAGGGCGGGTTGCGAGCGCGCTGCCGCGCGCTGGGCTGGGCCCCCGCCTTCGCGGGGGATGCGGTGGAGAGAGTCCTTGTGAAGAGTTGCGGCGCTGGTTGGGCCTACGGCGCGAACAGCCGGATTACGTCGCCGTCGACGGTGACGTCTTCGCGCTGTCGGGCGCCGCTTCCCCTGGCGACGGCGGCGAGGCAGCGCGGATACAGGATGTGTTCGGCATTCAGCAGGCGGGCGGCGAGGGTGTCTTCGGTGTCGCCGGGCCGGATATCGATTTCGGCGCTGCCGATGACGGGGCCTTCATCGACGCCTGCGGTGACCTGGTGGACGGTGCATCCGTGGACGAGGTCGCCGGCTTCGAGACATCGCTTGTGCGTGTCGACGCCGGGATATTTCGGCAGCAGCGACGGGTGGATGTTGATGAGGCGTCCGCTCCACTCGTTTACGAACCATGGCGTCAGGACCCGCATGAAGCCGGCGAGAGCGATGAGCTCGACGTTGGCGGATTTCAGTTCGGCGTCCATGGCGCGCTCGAACAACTCCCGGTCCTTGCCGAAGGGTCGATGGTCGATCGCCTTCGCTGCAACGCCGAACGAGCGCGCCTTTTCGAGACCGGCTGCTTCAGGCCTGTTGGAGAGGACGAGCACGGGCGCAAA
>DATBNA010000221.1:0-6212 GCA_036554545.1 Hyphomonadaceae bacterium | reverse complement strand
CGCCCGTGCGACGCCCATGTGATGGCGCAGACAATTGTTGGCTTCGTCTCATGGATCCAGCTGACCCCCGCCTGGCTCGACATCGACGAGACCGAAGCCCACGCGCGCGACGCCGCCGCCGTGCTCAGCCTGCTCCGGGATGGCGTCGCCGCTCCCGGCGTGCAGACGCCCGCGATCAGCTTCGACGTCGAGGCCCTCCGGCCGTCGCCCGGCAATCCCTTCGACCGCGAAGCCGCGGCCAACACCAAGATCGAAACGCTGCTCGCCACCGCCTCGCGCCTGTTCAACCGGCGCGGCGTTGAAGGCGTATCGCTCGATGACATCACCGCCGAACTCGGCGCCACCAAGGGCGCCCTCTACCACTACTTCACCGACAAGGCGGACCTCGTGCACCGCTGCTATGAGCGCGCCTTCGGCCTCTACGAAGCCATCGTCGACCACGCGGTGAAGAACGGCCGCACCGGCCTCGAACAGACCGCCATCGGCGTCCACCTCAACACCCAGGCCCAGGCCGGCGCGCTCTCGCCGCTTGCCCCGCTCGCCGGCGTGCGCGGCCTCTCGAAAGGCCAGCAGACGAGCCTCCTCGCACGCGCCGAAGCGATATCGCGCCGCTACGAAGCCATGGGCCGCCGCGGCCTCAAGGATGGCACGCTGCAGATGAGCGACGTCCCGGCCCAGGCGCGCGCCGGCGCCGGCCTCTTCGCCTGGATTTCCAAATGGCGCCGCGCCGACGACCCGCGCAGCCCGCAGATGCTGGGCGATGAAATCGTCCGGCTGTACACGCGCGGCCTTTCGGCCGCCTGACAACGAGCGATGGAGGGATAGATGGCGGTCCACGAGATCTCGGTCGAAGGCGAGGTGGCCCGCGGCTTCGAACGCGTGCGCGACCGGTTCGCCGCCAATTTCGAACGCCCCGAACCCTACCAGGACACCGGCGCTTCTCTCGCCGTCTATCGCCATGGCGAGCGCGTGGTCGATCTCTGGGGCGGCTGGCGCGACGCCGCCCGCACGCGCCGCTGGACTCGCGACACCCTCGTCAACGTCTATTCGACCACCAAAGGCATCGTCGCCGCCGCCCTGGCGATGGCCGTCGACCGCGGCTTCCTGCGCTATGAGGATCGCGTCGCGCAGCACTGGCCGGAATTCGCCGCCGCTGGAAAGGATGGCATCACCGTCGCCCAGCTCATCTCGCACCAGGGCGGCTTGCCCGGCTTCGCGGAACCCACCACCGTCGAGGATCTCTACGACTGGACGCTCTGCTGCTCGCGCCTCGCAGCGCAGGCGCCGGCCTGGCCGCCGGGCGAGGCGACGTCCTATCACGCCTGCACCTACGGCTATCTCGCTGGCGAAGTCGTCCGCCGCGCGGTCGGCCAGAGCATCGGCCGGTTCATTGCCGAGCAAATGGCCGCCCCGCTCGGCGCCGACATCTTCCTCGGCCTGCCGGCAAGCGAAGACCACCGCGTCGCCCCGATGATCCCGCCCGCCGCCCCGCCCGATCTCGCCGCGCTCGGTCTTCCGCCCTTCGCCATGATGGCGATGACCAACCCGCAGCTGCATCCCTCCGACTCGAGCGCCGTCGCATGGCGCCGCGCCGAGCTTCCCGCGATGAACCTCCACGGCACGGCCGACGGCATCGCTCGCGTCTTTGCCGCGCTGGCCAATGGCGGCGAACTCAGCGGCCAACGCCTGATCTCGTCCACGGCCATCGAACGCCTGCGCGATGTGCAGAGCAACCGTCAGGATCAGCTCCTGAGCTTCCCGATCGAATGGGCCCAAGGCCTCGCCCTCAACTCGACGGGCGTCTTCGGGCCCAATCCACGCGCCTTCGGCCACACCGGATGGGGCGGCTCGTTCGTCTTTGCCGACCCCGAAGCGGGCATAGCCGCCGCCTATACGCTCAACCGCATGGGCGCCGACCTCATCGGCGATCCCCGCGGCGTCGACATCGCACAGGCCATCGCCGCCTGCGCCTGAAGGGGCTTCGCCTGACACGTATCCCGGAGTCGCAATGGGACCGCGGCCGGCCGGAATGGGCCACCACCGGTCATTTGCCTGCGGCGTCGCCCTCGCCTCAATTCGCCAAACCTCCCGCTTCGAAATTGCCAGATGGCTGCCCCAGCTCGTCGCCGGTGCGGCGGTGTTGTCGTCGGCTATCCGGCAAACGCGCACAATATCGAGACCCGCGCGCGCATACCCTTGGCGAAGCGCCGCCTCGTCACGAAGCAGCGTTGCATCCGACAGTCCCAGCCGCCTCGCCTGAACAGCATCGCGCAGCGGATACACGTTGACGATGCCACTCAGCTTCGCGCCGCCTTTGGCCAGCGCCGAGATCTTCGCCAGAGTGTCCACGTCCGGCAACGCCACGGCCCGCAACAGCGACCCCCACGGATAGTTGACGGTGATCGCGTCCGCCATGCCGGCTAGCAATCCCGGCAATGTCTCCGCCGCAGCGCTGAGGAACATCGCATTCTCGACGCCGCCGCGCGACGGCTTGGCGTCCGCGCGGCGCGAAGCGTCCGCCATCGCCTCGGGGACTGCGTCGATGCCAATGACGAAGGCGGCGGGCCTGGCGCGCGCCTCGGCGAGGACAAACCGGCCATCGCCGGTTCCGATGTCAATCAGCAGTTAGTCTCAGCGGCGGATGCGGCTGAGATCGGCGGCCGTGAAGGGGCGAGCCTTCCTGCCTTCGATGACGTTCATGGCGGATCTCCTGCCGGAAAACATAGGAGACGCCCGGCGCCAGCCGCAAGGGTCAGATCGCCCGCATCAGCGTCGGCAGGTCGCCAAGATCGCCGCCGGCTTCCCTGGCGAAGAGCTTGCGCGCCTCGCGCACCGAGCCTGCCGCCTGCATCGCCAGCCCCGCGGCCAGCCTTAGCGGCAGCGGCGCAGAGAATGTGCGCGCGAACCCTTCCATCGCCGCAGCTGTCGCCACGACATCCGCACGCCGCCATGCCGTATAGGGCTCAAGCGCGCTTTCGGCGCCGATGTCGAGACCTGCGCGCGCCGCCGTGTGGATCACATCGACCAGCGCGGCGGCATCCTTGAGCCCGAGGTTCAGCCCCTGCCCGCCCAGCGGATGGATCACATGCGCGCTGTCGCCTGCAAGAACGGCGCGTGGCGCATGAAAGCGCTCCGCCACAAAGAGGCCGAGGCCAAATGCGTGACGCGGTCCGGCGAGCTTCGCATCCGGCAGAAAGTCGCCCGCCTTCTTTGCAAGCTCCAGCTCGAAGCCTTGATCGTCGAAAGCCGCCAGCGCGTCGGCCACGGCCGCGCGTTCGGTCCAGATCAGGTTGGCGCGGTTGTCTTTCAGCGGCAGCACCGCCATCGGCCCGCCCGGCAGGAAAATCTGCCGCGCAGCGCCATTGTGCGGCTTGCCGAGTTTTACCGTCGTCGAGATAGCCTTCGCATCGTACTCCCGGCCCTCGAACCGCAATCCTGCAGCCTTGCGCACGACGGACTTGGCCCCATCGCATCCGATCGCCACGCAGGCATGCGCCTCACCGCTTTCGAGCTTCAGACAGACTTCGGCGTCGCCGAACTCCACCGCCTCGATCTTCGCCGGCGCGATGAGCCGGATACCGTGCTCGGCCGCCACCGCCCTGTGCAGCACAGGCGCAAGCTTCGCAGCTTCGATCATATAGCCGAGCACCGGCTCCCTGCAGTCTTCGGCAAGGAAGGAGATGCCGCCGATGCGCCCTTCGGCTTCGACGCTGCTCACCGGCTCGGCATCGGCCAGCAGCTCCTGCTCCAGCCCCAGCGCGCGGAAGATGCGCCAGCAGCCATAGGCGATGAAGAAGGCGCGGCTGTCATTGACTGCTTTGCCTGCTTTCGGCGCAGCCGCCGCATCAATCACCACCGTCTCATACCCGCGACGCGCCAGCGCCAGCGCCAGCGTCAGACCCACCGGCCCGCCGCCTGCGATGGCGATGTCTGTGCGATGCGTCCTGGGGCGTGCGGCCATGCCAAGGACATAAGCCCCCAAACCCCTGAAGAACTAGGGCCCTGAAAGAAAAAGGGGCGCGGCCGACAAGCCGCGCCCCGATCCCTCCGCCCCACTGCCCGTCTTGGGCGCCGCGCCGGCAGCGCCGGGCGTGGGGCGGGAGGTCTACCGTCCGTCCTACGGGTGGTAGGCCGCTTCTCCGTGCTCGTTGATGTCGATGCCTTCTTCCTCGATCTCCTGCGAGACGCGCCCGCCGGTGAGGATCTTCACAACGAACCAGACGATGGTCGAGGCGACAGCCGACCATACGACGGTGAGGCCGACGCCCATGGCCTGCGCAGTGACTTGCGTCGCCATGTTGTACTCCAGCACGCCGCAGGTCGCGGTCTCGGCCGAGCAGGTCGCCCAGTCGATGATGCCCGCGCCGCCGAGCGCCGGATCGACCAGTATGCCCGTGCCGATAGCGCCGATGATGCCGCCAACGGCGTGAATGCCGAAGGCGTCCAGGCTGTCGTCATACTTGAGCGCGCTTTTCACCAGCGAGCAGAACAGCACGCAGACCGGCGAGACCACGAGGCCGAGCACGATCGCGCCCATCGGTCCGGCGAAGCCGGCCGCAGGCGTGACCGCCACCAGGCCGGCGATGCAGCCGGAAAGCGCGCCGAGCAGCGAAGGCTTACCCTTCACGATCCATTCGGCGAACATCCAGGACAGCGCGGCCGCCGCGGTTGCGACGAAGGTGTTGATCATGGCGAGCGCCGCGGTGCCGGTGGCCTCCAGGTTGGAGCCGGCGTTGAAGCCGAACCAGCCGACCCACAGCAGGCAGGCGCCGATCATGGTCATGACCAGCGAGTGCGGAGGCATCAGATCTCTGCCGAAGCCGGTGCGCTTGCCGACAAGCAGCGCGCCGACAAGTCCGGCGATGCCCGCGTTGATGTGCACGACGGTGCCGCCCGCGAAGTCGATCGCGCCCCAGCTGAAGATCAGGCCGGAATCGGCGTTGACCTCGTCGAGCTTGGCTTGCGCCGCGGTTTTCGCAGCACCATCAGCCGCGGCCGCCAATGCCTTAGCCGCCACGTCGATCGCATCCGGGCCGGCCCAATACCAGACCATATGCGCGATCGGGAAGTACACGAAGGTCACCCACAGCGGGATGAACAACGCCACTGCGGAGAACTTCATGCGCTCGGCAAACGCGCCAACGATGAGGGCGGGCGTGATCGCTGCGAATGTCATCTGGAAGCAGATGTAGACCAGCTCCGAGATGTTGGCGCCGACCGAGAACGTGGCGGCCTTCGAGTCGGTGGTCACGCCCTTGAGGAAGATCTTGTCGAGTCCTCCGATGTACGCCGAGCCGCCTGTAAAGGTCAGGCTGTAGCCGTAGATCACCCAGATCAGCGTGACGATGCACACCGTGTAGAACACGTGGGTTAGCACCGACAGCGCGTTCTTGGGCCGAACCAGGCCGGCGTAAAACAACGCAAGCCCTGGGATGGTCATCAGCAGCACCAGAATTGTCGAGACCAGCATCCAGGCGTTGTCGCCCTTGTTGACCGTCGGTTCGGCCACGGCTGCCGCCGCAGGTGCAGCCGGCGCCTGCGCGAGCGTCGGATCGCTAAGCAGCGCGGCGACGCCAAGGGCAGCGACCGCCGCCAGTCCCGCGCGAAAGAGTGTCTTCAACGTCATGGTCGAACTCCTGTTCGGAAGATTCAAGATGCGCGGGATCACAGTGCGGCCGCGTCTGTTTCGCCGGTGCGGATGCGGACGGCGTGATCGAGGTCGTAGACGAAGATCTTGCCGTCACCGATCTGGCCGGTCTTGGCAGCGGCGGTGATGGCGTCGACGACCTTGTCCGCCTGCTCGCTCGGCACGGCGACTTCGATCTTGACCTTCGGGAGGAAGTTCACGGCGTATTCGGTGCCGCGGTAGATTTCGGTGTGGCCCTTCTGACGCCCGTAGCCCTTGACCTCGGTGACGGTGAGCCCGTGCACCCCCGCCGCGGTGAGAGCGTCGCGGACCTCGTCGAGCTTGAACGGCTTGATGATGGCCATGACGATTTTCATGGGTTTGATCCCCCTTGAGCCCGATGGAATGCGACCGGGCGACTAACGCTGCAGCGCCACGCGGGCTCATGCCGACGTGGATTGCGGCATTACGGAATCAAACGGCGTGCCAGTCCCGGACGCGGCAGTTAACGAGTTGTTAGGACTAGGCTTTCGGCGCCAAGCCGCTGCGGCTGGCTGGATTTGAGCCGGCAGTCGCACTGGCCGCC
>DATBNA010000175.1:0-2978 GCA_036554545.1 Hyphomonadaceae bacterium | reverse complement strand
TCCCATCCCTGTGAAAGGCCGGATGGGGCTCCACGCTCGCTACGCATCGCCCCGGCGCTGTTGAACAGTGCGCAGCCGCCCTCCTTGCCGGAGCGATGGAGGCATTCTCCCTCAGGAATCGAGGTGTAGGATAACTTCGCTATCTTTTCTGCGCAGATTCCCGCCAGCGCCTTGAGTGCACGCTGAATCTTCTTTCCAGAGCGTTCCAGGAATCGGTGGGGTTCGTGCGGTTTCGGACTCTCTTAACCGCTCGCTCCGCCTAACGAGTCTTGAGCGTCTTCAGCGCCGCGGATGCGCCCGCGCGGAGGAAGGCGATGTCGCCGGGAAGGGCGAGGAAGCGGACGCCGCGCTTTTCCAGTTCCAGCGCCCGGGCCGGCGTCGGGCAGAAGGCCCCGACGAGCTTTTTCGCCTTGCTCGCTGCTGCGAGGATGCGGTCGAGGCCATCGTCGACGGCCTTGCCCTCGGGATCGAGCGTTCCGCCTGACAGCGCAATGGAAAGGTCGGCGGGGCCGAGGAAGAGGGCGTCGACGCCATCGGCGCCGGCAATGGCGTCGACATTGTCGAGCGCTTCGCGTGTTTCGATCATGGCGAAGGCGAGCGTCGCGGCGTTGGCGTTGCGCAGATAGATCTTCTGGTCGGAGATGCCTGCCAGCATGGTGGCGCGGTGCGGACCCCAGCTGCGTTCGCCTACAGGCGGGAATTTTGCCGCCGCCGCAAAGGCGCGCGCTTCGGCGGCTGTGTTGATCATCGGCGCGATGACGGCCTCTGCGCCGAAGTCGAGCACGCGGCTGACGCCGCCAAAATCGCCGACAGGCACGCGTACGACTGGCGATGCGCTCGCCTGGCGGACCGATGCGATGCCGGCGATCAGCGAGGCGGTGTCCCAGAGGCCATGCTGCTGGTCCAGTGTCGCGGCGTGAAATCCTTCGCGGCCGATCAGCTCCGCGACGATGGGATAGGGCAGGCTGCACCAGCCGCAATGGATGGTCTCGCCTGCACGCAGGCGGTCCGCGAGAGAAAAACCGGGCAGGGGCATGCGAGACGCCTTCTCAAATGTTTCCGAAGTCGCCGCCACGGCCCTTGCCGCTGGCGAAGCGTGCGGCGCCGGCGGTGGACTCTTTCGCGATGACCGGCGCGCCGCGGCGGGCTTCCGCCTTGAGCGCGTCGTCGAGGTCGCGGCTCCATCCGGCATAGGCGCTGGCGCGGTCGGCGCGCATGCAGGCTTGCGGGAAGCGCGAGATTTCCTTGGCGAGAGCGACGGCTGCCGTACGCGCCTCGCCGGCTTTCACCACGCGGTTGGCGAGACCCCACTGCAGAGCTTCCTGCGCATCCACCGCGCGGCCGGTCAGGATCATGTCCATGGCGCGACCCTGGCCGATGATGCGGGGCAGGCGAAGCGTGCCGCCGTCGATCAGCGGCACGCCCCAGCGCCGGCAATAGACGCCGAAGATGGCGGTCTCGGAGGCGACACGCATGTCGGCCATTAGCGCCAGTTCGAGCCCGCCAGCGACGGCGTGTCCTTCGATGGCCGCGATCAGCGGCTTGGAAAGCGACACGAATGGATCCGGCGCATCGCGATCGGCGAGAAGCCGCGTCGGGCCCATCGGGGCCTGCTGGGGATGCTTCTTGGGCGGCGGGCCGGAAGCGGTCGCGACGCGCTTCAGGTCTGCGCCGGAACAGAAAGCGCCCTCCGCCCCGGTGAGGACGGTGGCAAGCACGGCGTCCTCGCGCTCGGCGTCGCAGAAGGCGTCGTAGAGCGCCGCGGCGGTTTCTGGATCGACGGCGTTGCGCGCCTGCGGCCGGTTGATGGTGATGATGGCGACGGGGCCGTCCCGTTCGGCGATGATGCTCATGCCCAATCCTTGGATCAGTGTCTCCGGTCCTGCCGGCATTTAAGGCGCCTGCGGGCGTGATTTGCCAGCGCCGTCGAACTCCGGGACTATGGCAATCGGAGCAGACAGGGCCCAGACATGGCGATCCGACACCTCCCGGCGATGGTTGCAGCGGTCCTGCTTGCCGCGACGCCAGCCCATGCGACGGACTTTCTGAAGGCCATCGAGGATGTGCCTGTCCCGCCCGGGCTGACCGAGACCTCTGAGTTCACCGTGTTCGAATCCGAACAGGGACGCGTGGTGCGGACCAACGCCTCCGGCAATGCCGACTATTCGACGGTGCGCGACTTCTACCTGAAGTCGCTGCCCGCGCTCGGCTGGAAGCGCGAGAACGACGGGCAGGGCGGCAAGCTCGTCTTCACCCGCGAGCACGAGCGGCTGACGCTTTCGGTAGAGCCTGCGGCCGGCGTCGACTCGCCGCTCAACGTGATCTTCGAGCTTGTCGTCAGGCTCGCCTCGACGAAGCTGCTGGAGTAGCTTGCCCCAAAGTTGGGATTGCGGCGTGTACGATCTGGCGGAATTGCTCGAAGGAATGCGCGGCGTTTGCTTTCGGGCGCTCCAAGGCGCGTTCGATGATTTCCGCAAGAACGAGCAGCGGTTTTTTGCGGAACCCGCGATGCAGGCTGCTGACCGCAACGTTCTTGCGCGTGAAGGACCCCTGTCTCTTCCTTTCCGATGTGATGCGCTGGTCGTTTCGCCTGATGGAAAGGAGGTAACGCCCCATATCTTCAATGTCGAACGACGGTGGAGCTTCTCTCCAGTGGAGTTCGAATATGGTGGCCTCTTGATTGCGCTGTCGTCATGCCACTGGGAAAACGTCAAGGTCGCTATCTGGGGAGACGCGCAAACCGTTGCGGGAGGCGTCAAGGCCTGGTTCGAGGCTGCGTTCATCCCGGTGGAACAGCTTGCGGAAGACGCAATCCAGAATGTCGTGCACGACCTTTCCGGGTTCCAGGCAAAGGACGGTGTCACAACTTTCCTTCTCGATTGTGGGACAATGCCAGTCGATCAGATGTTTGCGCTGTTTGACCACTTGCGCGGCGCTGGAGCGACCCGGGTGGAACTGTCGATGCCATAACGCTAGTA
>DATBNA010000150.1:0-4656 GCA_036554545.1 Hyphomonadaceae bacterium | reverse complement strand
ATATGGATGTACTCGACGAGTTCATCACATCGCTGCAAGGCTGAATTGCCGGCACGCGTTTGCTGGGTGATCGAGCCGACTGCGCGCCAAAAAACAAACAGCTCGTGTTTGTGGCCTATAGCGTGTATACGGTCTTCAGCTTTTCAGAAAATTTGGTCCGTTCTGGAATTCGTCGTGCCTCACGGCCGCCCGCGAACACATTCGCCGGGACGACACGGCCATGCCGAAAGAGAGTCCATGAGCAGTCCACCACGCGTGCGCGAGCCGGTGACGGTCAGTCCGCCTTCCCCCGGCGGCTATGCAACTCGGCTCCGACGTCTGCCGTTATCCCAGCGACTTCCTCAAATGAGCGACGAGCGGCTGCGTACGCTGCGCCAGGCCGCCATGGAAATTTCCCAGGACGAGGAACATCCGAGAAAAGGACGGGCGGCGGTCGCGCTTCCGCAGATTGATGTCGAAATCGCCCGCCGCGCCAATCTCGCCAACGTCGGACCAAAGCGCTTGCCCGATGGAGACCGCGCGAATGATTGATCGTCTGATACAAGCCTGCCTTTCGATTGTCGCCTCGGCCCTTGTAGTTGCGGCCTTCGTCGCGCCAGCCAACGCCCAGAGACCGGTAACTGCGGGCGCGCCCGACAATTCGATTGCTACAACGTATGGCCGCGGCTGGGAGTGCGCGCACGGCTTCACCGAATGGGGCGCGGACTGCCGAAAGGTGGAGTTGCCTTCCAATGCCTTTCTCAGCTCTTTGGGCAGCGACTGGAGCTGTGAAAGAGGTTATCGCAGGGCCAAAGACGCGTGTGTCGAGGTTGTCGTTCCGGTAAACGCCAATCCTACTAACGACGGTCATACCAAGGGCTGGGCCTGCGCCCGCGGCTTCACCGAGAGCAACGGTCGCTGCGACGCCATCGCCGTGCCGGCCAACGCTTTCCTGACCGGCTACCTGTTCGGTCCAGGATGGGAGTGCGAGCGCGGCTATGCAGCCCAGGGCGACAACTGCCGCGCCATCCTCGTGCCGGAGCACGGCTATCTCGACCGTTCCGGGAGAGCCTGGGTCTGCGAATTCGGGTATGTGGGCGTCGGCGATGCATGCATAGCCGTGCCGGTTCCGGCAAACGGCTATCTCAAGGGTTCAGGGACCGACTGGGCCTGCGACCGCGGTTTCACGCGCAAGGAGAGCGCCTGTGTGGCTTTTGCCGTGCCGGACAACGCTCATCTCGCCACTTTCGGCGAGGGCTGGGAATGCAATCGGGGATTCGTACGCAGGGACGAGGCGTGCGTTCGGCGGTGATGGCGCTGGCGCAGGGGACGCGTGCGTTCCAGCGCATGGCACGAGAAGGCTTCAATGGAGACGCCAGTGCTCACGAGAGAAATCAAGGGAACCGTGGTTTTCGCCCGGCCGTTCCTGCTGCGCACGATCGGCCGCGAGCTGCCGGCTGGATCGTACGCGATCGAAAGCGCGGAAGAGGCGGCGAAGGGCGCTGCCTATCAACGGGTCGAAGTCCGGCTGATCATCCCTTCGATGTTCGGCAGGTCCGAAGCAGAGACATGGATTCTCAGCCCCGCCGAGCTGGACGACGCCCTTGAGCTGGACCGGCAACCCGCCAGCCGGCAGTCAGGTGCAGATCGCACCGCCGAACCCGTCGCGCGGGCCAGCCAGGCAGGCGGACGCCCTCAATTCCGCAACCGCACCACGCTGCAGCACAAGGGCGCGAACACGCCGCTCTACGGAACGCTTCTCGGGGTTCTGGCGCTCCTGCTGGCCGCCGCTGTGCTGGGCCGCGAGCAGCCGCCCGGGCGTTCTTCACCGCCTCCTGCCGCCGAGGTCCGAAAGTGAGCTGCGGCGTCCGTTTCTTGATCTGGCCAGAACCAGGGAGGTCAGAATGACGCTGCCCGACAACCACCAGCCTGTTGAAGTCGAAAGCTTCGAAATTCCGGGGAACATGCGCCCGGGGGGACGGCGGGTCGCGTTGCGTCCTGTCAGCGGCCAGAATTTTTCGGAAAGCCTTCTTCTCGAGGGCAACAAGAGTCTGATGGAGGATTATCCAGTCGGTACGCGATTCAGGGTGCAGGCAACGTTGATGAAGCGTGCGAACGGCGCCGAGTACCTCTTCAGCTCCTGGCAATGGGATGTGAAGATTATCGCGAAGCCAGATCAGGAGATCTGGCTGTTTTAGATGAGCAGTGCAGGCGTGTGTGTCGCCAGGCTGTTCGTAGGCGGCGTTTGGACCGGATAGGCGCATCGTCAGAACAGACATCGGCGGCTGCCCTGGAGCCTTCTCCCGCGCCAGCTCCCACGCGGGGTGTGACCAAGGCTGGCCGCCCGCGGGGCGGCTTCAGCACCCGTCAACCACGGGCTGCGGTGTGGCTTGATATCTGTCCACTTCTTCGCAGCGACCGATCTGGGCCAATTCTAGCCGTCCGAGACGGTCCATCGAACTATCCGCACGTCGCCGATATCGGTCAGAAGGCACTTTCTTCCTGATCAGTTGCAGGAGAGCAAAACGCCGCCGGCGCTTTCCCCACCTGGACCACAGACGGCGTCCTGGCGCGTCATCATCCATTCGTCGGATTGTGCGATTTATCGATATTCAATATAGGCTGCTGTCTCGCCCGTGCCGGGAGGCCCTCCGGACTCGCCCGAGGTCCAGCGCGCGAGGCGCCTTTAGGCATCGGGTTGCTGCGCGGAGTGAGATCGATGAGCGGACAGACAACGCGCAGAGCACTGCTGGCGCAAGCAGCAGCCCTCGGCGCAGCCCTTGCCTTCGGTCAGAGTTGCGCGCACGCGCCCAATGGCCCGCGCACGGAACGGCGTGACCTCTATCCGCAGGGCGTGGCCTCCGGCGATCCCATGCCGGACAGCGTGATCCTGTGGACGCGCCGCGCGCCGGATGCGGGCGTGAGCGAACATAGGTTGATGGTGGAGGTCGCCGGCGACGATGGCTTCACGCAGATCGTCGCGCGCGGCGACGTGCAGGTGAGCGCGGCTACCGACTGGACGTGCCGCTTCCTTGCGGCGGGCCTGAAGCCTGCGCGGGAGTACTGGTATCGCTTCGTTGATGAGGCAGGAAACATGAGCCGCGTTGGCCGCACGCTGACCGCGCCCGCGGATGGCGACGATCGCGCGGTGCGCTTCGCTTTCGCCAGCTGCCAGGATGTCACGAATGGTGCGCTCAACGCCTACCGGCGCATGATATACGAGGACGTGCGCCGCCCGCGAGCAGAACAGCTCAGTTTCGTGCTGCATCTCGGCGACTTCATTTATGAAGTTGTCCGCTACCCCGAGGACATGCCGAACGGCATGGATCGCGGCCGCAAGCTGACCGGCGCCGTGCGCTATCCCAAGGGCGAGAAGGCGCGCGGCTTCCACTTCCCGGTCGATCTCGAAGACTATCGTACGGCGTATCGCAGCTTTCTGCTCGATCCCGATCTGCAGGATGCACGCGCCCGCTGGCCGTTCGTGCCTGTGTGGGACAATCACGAATTCGCGTGGAACGGCTATCAGAGCCAGCAGGTCATCGCGAACGATCCGCCTCGCCCGGCGCAACAGTTGAAGGTGGCTTCAAGCCAGGCGTGGTACGAGTACCAGCCCGCACGCGTCATCAAGAAAGGCGCAGGCGATGCGTTCGAGGCGCCCCAGGTCGAGAACAAGCCGCTTTCGAACATCGATGCGCGCGGCGTCGCGCAGGAGGCGAACAACCTTGCCGCCATCAACGCCCTGCGCATCGAGCGCGCATTCCGGTTCGGCAAGAACATCGACATGATCCTGACCGACAATCGCTCGTTCAAGTCGGCCCCGATCGACGGCGCCAATATTCCCGGGCTCGCTTTCGGCACGTTCCCGGAGATCGCCAACGACATCCTCGAGGCGGGGCGCGAATATCCAGGCGGGGCGCCCGCCACGGTGCGCATCGGCGCGCAGGAAATTCCCAACCCGCAGCGCGATGCGCCGCCGCAGGCCTATCTCGGCATCGAGCAGATGGCCTGGTTCAAGGAGCGCCTGCGCGCGGCGAAAGCGCCGTGGAAGATCTGGGGACACTCGTTCGGCACGCTCACCTGGCGCACCGATCCGCAAAATCTTCCGCCCGAATTCGCGGCCACGTGGCCGAGCAGGGAGTATGGCGTCTACAACCGCTCCTACGTGGTCGAGCACGCCGAGATCTTCGGCATGGTGCGCGATGAAGGTATCACCGGCCTCACCATCGTCGCTGGCGACAAGCATTCGTTCTGGGCCGGCTATCCAAGCGAGACGCTGCCGCCGCGCCCCTTCGAACCCGTGGCCGTCGAATTCGTCACCGGCTCGATCTCGCAGCAGGGATCGGGTGAGGTGCAGACGCTGACATATCCGAAGGATAACCCGCTACGGCCGTTCTACGTGCATGACCGGCCCGACGGCTCCAAACTGCACGCGTACAGCACGACTGTCCTTCACGGCGTCCGCGCAGCGCTGGCGCTTCGCGACACCGACGATCCGGGACAAGCACGCGCCGCGCGCAATCCAGATAACGCACCGCATCTCACCTTCACGGACTTCTGGGGATACGGATACACCACCGTGCGCGCGTCGCCGGACGAGCTGGAAACCGAGTTCGTGTGCATTCCTCCTCCCGTCGAGCGCAGCGGACGTGGAGACGGCGGACCGCTGCGTTACCGCGT
>DATBNA010000132.1:0-3582 GCA_036554545.1 Hyphomonadaceae bacterium | reverse complement strand
GCTCGAGGAAGCGCGTCCGCAACCATTCCCTGTCCGCTTCGCTGAGGTCATCCGCGTCCAGCACCGCCAGCCCGGCCTTGCGCATCTCCTTGCGGATTTCCGTCCAGATGCGCTGCTGCTCCGCCATCAGCGCGCCTGCCTCCAGCGCGATGCGGTCGAGCTGCTGTTGCGGCGTGAGGCCGTCCTGGCTCGGGCGTGTGATGTTGCTGCGCGCCTGCTGGCGCAGGCCCGCCACGCGAACCATGTAGAATTCGTCGAGGTTGCTCGACGAGATCGACAGAAAACGCAGCCGCTCCAGCAGCGGATGCCGCTTGTTCTCCGCCTCTTCCAGCACGCGGCTATTGAACTTCAGCCACGACAGCTCGCGGTTGAAGAAGCGCTCCGGCGAGTTCATCAGCTGCGCGATGGCGGACGCGTTCGGGCTATCCTTCGCTTTCGCGGAGGACTCGCGCGCACGGTCGCTGCGGTCTGCCATGTCCGGCGTCCGATCCATCATCGCCCAGGTCTTTTGAGGCTTGGTCTTCGCCAGCCTTAAGACCTGCTTACCACCAACATATTACGGATGTTTTGAAACGGCCGGAAAGCCCGCGCCCAAAGGCTTTTCAGCGTTAACCGGCGTCCATTCCCAGGGCCTTCAGAACCGCCCGCGCCGAAGCCTTGGTCTCGGCCCGTCCCCTGGTGCGCTCGATCTGGTCGGCCACCAGCCCCACCGCTGCCCACGACCGCTCCATCCGCGGGGCGAGATAATCGACGGATTCATCCGACAGGATGAGGTGCCGCCGCGCACATTCCTCACGCAGCCGCAGCGCCAGAGTCTCGTCGTCCGGCTCGCCGATGTGGGCCACAGGCATTGCCCGCAGGCGGGAGCGCAGGTCCGGCGGGGTTTCGAACCAGCTTCCGGGTTCGCCCTTGCCTGTCACCAGCACCGGCGCGCCGCGATCGCGACAGAGGTTAAGCGTTGCTAACAGACCTGAACCATTCCCTGCCAGATCCGCGTCATCTATCGCCAGCGCCGAAATCGACAGCCGCGAGATCTCGTCCATGTCCGCCGCCGCCAGCGCCTCGCCTGTCACCAGCGCCGCGCCTGCGTCCGCCGCCCACAGGCGCGCCAGCCGCGTGCGGCCCGAGAAATGATCACCCGAAAGCGCCAGCTGCTTCTCCGGCCAGGCCTTCCATTTGCGGATGGCCGCCAGCGGCGCGCGATAAGGCTCGGTCTCGATCAGCGGACGCTGCTCGGGCTCGATACGCGGAAAGTCCAGCAGGAGCTGGCGGCGGTCCGCCGATGTCATTGGGCCGATACGACCTGCAGCACCCAGCCATTGTCAGCGCTGCGCAGGTCGACGCCCTTGGCGCGCAGGTCTGCGGCGAGCTGGTCGGGACGGCCCGAATAGGCAAAGCGCAGGTCGGCGCCACTGACAGAAAGCGACTCGATGTTGAGATCGCGCACCAGGCGCGAGGTCTCGAGTCCTTTTCGGATCTTCACCCACTCTCCGATGTTGCGGAAGCTGGCGGTGAGCTGGATGTCGGTCGAACCCGTGGTGCGCACGATCGAACGCACTTTCCACGCGCGCTCCAGTTCCGCGATGGCCCCACGCTTGGCGGAGGCAAGATCGCCGAACGGTCCCACGACCCCGAGACCGCCGTCGGCCGCATTGGTGCGCAGGTCGATGAGGCGGACATAGATGCCGCCCTGCGAAAAGGCCTCGGCGACGATGGCATGATCCGCGCCAGCCGACGCGATCTGCGACTGCACATCCATGAAGGTCGGCCGCCGTGGCCAAACTTCGTCGAGAGCGACATAGGGCGTCAGCACGGTGTCGTCCGACTGGCCGACAACGCGGCTCTGCCCGCCCTGGTTGACGGTCTGCGTCCACTGCGCGCCCCACTGCGCCGCATCCACGCCGCCGCCGACCGATGGAACGAGCAGCGCCTTGGCCGCCTGCGTGTCGACGTAAGGCACGCCGCGCGCATCGAGATAGTCGCGCACATCCTTGGCGACGAAGTTCTGGGCGACCACCCCGGTGATGCGGATGCCGCCGGGAACCTGGAAGGTCTTCTGCTGCTCCTGCGTCTCCTGGTTCCGCGCCAGGCGGGTGGCGACCACGTTGACGTCGATCGGCTCGCGCGCCTGTCCGCGGTCTTCCGGCAGCGTCAGGCGGTCGATGAGCCGCTGCGCGGCCGTGACCCGCGCTTCGTCGGTGGCCAGTTTGCGGGCCTCGGCGGCTGTCGCCGCCGTCTTGTCGATCACCAGGTCCTTCACCTTGTACGGGTCCGCAAGAGCGGCTTGGGACAGGGCGCAGGCGGCGGCAAAAATGGCGGCGAATCTGGCGATTTTTCTCATGGCGGCGGGACCCTAGCAGCGGCATCCGGCCATTGTAAGGCAGGTTGTGCATGATGATTTTGACAGGCTGGTTTGCCCCTTCCCGACGTGTTAACGCCGCGCCATGAGCAGCCCGGATTCCAAAGCCTCCCTGACCTACAAGGACGCCGGCGTCGACATCGACGCAGGCGAGGCGCTGGTCGAGGCGATCAAGCCGATGGCCGCTTCCACCAGACGGAAAGGCGCCGACGGCGCGCTCGGCGGCTTCGGCGGACTGTTCGATCTCAAGGCGGCGGGCTTCAAGGATCCGGTGCTCGTTTCGGGGACGGACGGAGTCGGCACCAAGCTGATGCTCGCCTTCGCCACCAACCGGCACGAGACGATCGGCATCGACCTCGTCGCCATGTGCGTCAACGACGTGCTCGCGCAGGGCGCCGAGCCTCTCTTCTTCCTCGACTATTTCGCCACCGGAAAACTGGACACCGGCACGGCTGCAAAAGTCATCTCCGGCATCGCCGAGGGCTGCCGCCAGGCGGGATGCACGCTGGTCGGCGGCGAGACGGCCGAGATGCCCGGCATGTATTCGCCCGGCCACTATGATCTCGCCGGCTTCGTCGTTGGCGCCGTCGAACGCGAAGACGTGCTGCCGAAGACAGACCAAATGAAAGTCGGCGACACGCTGATCGCCCTGCCCTCCTCCGGACCTCACTCCAACGGCTATTCGCTGATCCGCCGGATCGTCGAGCGCACGGGGCTGGCATGGACCGATTGCGCGCCGTTCGACGAGAAGAAGAAGCTCGGCGAAGCGCTGCTGGCGCCGACGAGGATTTATGTCCGCCCCCTGCTCCAGCTTATCCGTAACAAGCGCATCAAGGGTCTCGCCCACATCACCGGCGGCGGTCTTACCGAGAATACGCCGCGCATGTGCCCGGACCATCTCGTTCCGAAGATCGACTACGCTGCGTGGAAGCTGCCGCCTGCCTTCGACTGGCTGCAGCGCGCCGGATCGATCAGCGACGAAGAGATGCGACGTACGTTCAACTGTGGTGTCGGCATTGTGCTGGCCGTCGAGCCTGCGGTCGCGACTGCGCTGATGGAACGCCTGGTCAATGAGGGCGAGGCGCCCTTCGTCATCGGCGAACTGGCGGCAGCGTGACGCGCAAGCGGCTCGGCATCCTGATCTCCGGACGCGGCTCCAACATGGAAGCCCTGCTCAAGGCGGCGCAAACACCAGACTGCCCGTTTGCGCCCGTGCTCGTCCT
>DATBNA010000130.1:0-2202 GCA_036554545.1 Hyphomonadaceae bacterium | reverse complement strand
CTGGCTGCTGAAGTGGGCCAGGGCGCGGGTGCGTGACCGGGAGAACCTGCGCTTCGAGCGTACGCGGCTGTTCGGGCGCGTGCGGCGCATTTTCCTGGCAATGGGTGCGCGACTGGTCGAGGCCGGTGTGCTCGCGAACCGGCGCGACGTTTTCAACCTGACGGTCGAGGAACTGCTGGGCGCGGTCGAAGGCTCGGCGATCACGTCCGATCTCAGGTCGCTCGCCGCCCTGCGCGCGGCTGAGCACGAGCAGCAGGTTGCACGGCCGGATCCGCCGGAGCGGTTTACTGTGCGCGGAGCACATATTGTCGGCGTGGCCGGTCTGTCGGCGCACGCGGCGACCGCCGTTGAGGGCGGGGAGACGCGCAAGGGGCTGGCCTGCTGCAAGGGCGTGGTGACCGCCAAGGTGCGGGTGATCGAGGACCCGCGGGTCGAAGCGTTGCTGCCGGGGGAAATCCTGGTGGCTCGGCACACCGATCCGGGGTGGATCGCGGTATTCGCCAACGCGGCCGGCGTGATTGCGGAGCGGGGTTCGCTGCTGTCACATTCCGCCATCGTGGCGCGTGAAATGGGGGTTCCGTGTGTGGTCTCGCTCAAGGGCGTGACCCAGTGGCTCAAAACTGGGGATATCGTGCGGCTGGACGGCGGGGCAGGAACAGTCGAAAGAACAGGCCGGGACGGGTAGGGCATCCGGGGAAGCATGGCCGAAACAGATATCGCCAGGCGCGCCGCCTTCGACATGATCAGGTATGCGCAGGTCTGGGAGGATGCGGACATCCTCGTCGACGCGTTGCGTCCGAAGGCCGGCGATACGGTGGTGTCGATCGCGTCGGCCGGAGACAATGCGCTGGCGCTGCTGGCCGAAGGGCCTGAGCGAGTTATCGCGGTAGATCTCAATCCGGCGCAGCTGGCCTGTTTGCGCTTGCGGATTGCAGCTTACGCAACGTTGAATCACGAAGAGTTACTTGAGTTCATCGGCTCGCGGGCATCCGGGCGGCGGCGGCATCTGTTTGATGAGGTAGGCGCAAAGCTGGCCCCCGAAGACCAGAAATTCTGGGCCGACAAGAAGGACTTCATCGTCAAGTTTGGCGCTGGCGGCGTCGGCAAGTTCGAAAGCTATTTTCGCGTCTTTCGCGACTGGGTTCTGCCCTTCATCCACAACCGCGAGACGGTCGACGAGCTGTTGCGCGAGCGCGATCCGCGAGAGCGGAAAGAGTTCTACGACAAGCACTGGAACATCTGGGGCTGGCGCATAATGCTTAGAGGGTTCTTCTCGAAGACGGTGATGGGGCGGCTCGGGCGAGACCCTTCCTTCTTCGACCATGTGAAGGGGAGTGCGTCGGATCACGTCGCCAGCCTGACGCGCAAGGCTCTGGTCGACCAAGACCCGTCACAAAATCCCTATCTCCACTGGATCCTGCGCGGCAACCACGGCGAAGCCCTGCCGCGTGCGCTGCGTCTGGAGGCATTCGAGAAAATCCGGAGCAAGCTCGATCGCATCGAGGTACGGCTGTGCACGGTGGAGACGCTCGCTGAAGAAGGCGTGAAGGCTGACGCATTCAACCTCTCCGACATTTTCGAGTACATGTCGCCTGAGGCGCACGAGAAGGCCTACGGCTCTATCCTCGGAGCGTCCAAGCCCGGCGCACGCATCGCCTACTGGAACATGATGGCGCCGCGCAGGCGGCCCGAAGCGTTCGCCGCCCGGGTGAAGACCAACACTGAACTGGAAGCGAAGCTGAAGCCGCTCGACAAGGCCTTCTTCTACTCCGACTTCGTCATCGAGGAGTGCGTGTGAACGACACGCTGATGTTCAGCGTCGTGAAGATCGCAGGGTCGGTCGCCCTGCTGGGGCTGGTATTGTGGGGCGTGTCGCGCCTGGCGAGGATTGCAAAGCTCGATGCCGAGCTGAGCCGCAAGCTGATACACATCAGCCTTGGCCTCTATTGTCTGACTTTTCCATTCGTCTTCATGCATACATGGGAGGTGGCGCTTACCTGCACGCTTGCCGTGGCGATGTTCATGCTGGCGCGCGGGACGATGAAAGAAAGCCTCGGCGCGGGCCTGCACGGTGTGAAGCGCACCTCCTATGGCGAGCTTCTTTTTGCGGTCTCGGTGGCGCTGCTGTTCTGGCTGAAGGACGGGCACCACATCGCGCAAGTACATCACAGGGTCCAGACGGGGCCGGTGCTCTATATAGTT
>DATBNA010000123.1:0-10570 GCA_036554545.1 Hyphomonadaceae bacterium | reverse complement strand
GGCGCCGGTCGGGGACCATAGTCCGCGCCGGGAGCCAGGCGGTTCTCGATCAGCCGTGCTTCGAACCGGCCGGGGTAGTGGACCTCGAAATGGTTCTTGAGGAACGCCGGGGATGACACAATCAGCCGGCTTGTGCGTTCCAGAAGCCAGCCCTCCAGGCGCCTAAAAGTCAGACCGATCACATCATTCCTGGTCAACAACCTATGAACATCAAGCGACTCGTAAATGACGGGCGTCTTCAGCTTCAAACGCTTCCGCGCAAGGAAAGCCGTGGCCAGCATGTCGAGATTGCGGGCGTAGATGACCTCGGCCGATTCCAGCTTCTGGCGATGGGCAATTGCGCGCTGGGCCCCGGAAAGGATGGATTCGAGCCGCTGGGCGTAGTCGCCATCGAAAGTCTTGCCGAGATCGATGTTTTCCCAACTGGTCTGTACGTCGTCGCGGCGGCGCATCATGAAGCCGACGACCTCCAGGCCATCGTCCTGGAATCCCTGCACTCGCCGGCGCACGGCGGCGTCGGCGGCGTCATGGCCGAAGAAGGCGATGCGCGTCATGGCTGCCAGTGCTGCAATCCCCACGCCCATGTAACCTTCAATGGACACCGGCAAGGCGCAACTGCATTAACCACGCACGCGAGAGGCGAAGAGTTTTCTCAGCAGGCTCGCGAAAGTGCATTGTACGCTCGGGCGCGTCACCCTGCCTCGGGGGCTGTGGTGGGGAGATGACGCGGGCTGGCGTCGGCATTGCTTCGGGAGATACGCCACTTGGCTTGGCGGTTGCGTAGCCAACTGACCGCTATGGCTCCGGCCGGCGGCCGGGTAGAGGAGATTGGGTTGAAAGCCCCGATCGTTCAGATCAGAGAGGCTGTTTCCGGCCTCGCGCGCGGGACCGGCAAGGTGATTGCCGAAGTCAGCGGCGGGATTTTGAGCCTCTTCCCCCAGCGCGTGCGCTATGGAGTAACCAAACCCGTAGCAATGATAGCAGGCCCTGCCGCGCGTGTTCCGTCCGGACGCCGGGTCTATGCGGTAGGCGACATTCATGGCCGCGCCGACCTCCTGATCCGCCTCATGCAGGACCTTCGCGAGGATACCGCGCGGGGCGAGTACGAAGGCCGGCCGATCCTGATTTTCCTTGGCGACTACGTCGACCGCGGCTTCCAGTCGAAGGAAGTCATCGACGTCCTCCTGAGCGACATCGTGTCTCCGTTCGAGACATACTTCCTGAAGGGAAATCACGAGGCCGCGATGATCCAGTTTCTCAGCGACCCGTCGATCGGGCCGCGGTGGGCGGAGTATGGCGGAGCTGAAACGCTTGTGTCCTATGGGGTCCAACCGCCGCGCACGCGGACCAGCATGGAAGAGTGGATGCAGGCCAGCGAGGCCCTCAACGGGGCTCTCCCGTCGGAGCACCTTCACTTCCTCAGTAACCTCGATCTGTCGGTCCGCATCGGGGATTATCTATTCGTGCATGCAGGCGTGCGCCCTGGCGTGCCGCTGGACCAGCAGTCCGAGCAGGACCTCCTCTGGATTCGCGAAGAGTTCCTGGGGGACAAGCGGTCGCTTGGTGCAGTCATCGTTCACGGACATACGCCGGAGCAGAGGCCACATCGCGATGCACGGCGTGTCGGGCTCGACACCGGCGCCTATCTGAGCGGCCGCCTGACCGCGGCCCGATTTGAGCATGACCAGATCGAGTTTATTGCCACGGAGCCGCGCGTCGCAGCGGCGCCCGTGGTCCGGGCATCATAGAGGGCAGAGCGATGGGGATTCTGAGGTTCGCTGTTTCGGCCAGTCTGGCTCTTGGTGTTGCAGTCATTGCTGCGTGTTCGACGGGGCCGGCGATGGCCAACCCGCAGGCGGCGTCCGTTAGCGACAGTTATCGGCTCGGCGTCGGCGACGAGATCAAGATTACCGTCTACGACGAGCCTACGCTCTCCGGACCCAAAGTTGTCGACGGGCAGGGCGCCATCACCATGGACTTTATCGGCGCCACCGAAGTAAAGGGCCTCACACTCTCGGAAGCGAGCCGTCTCATCGAAGCAAAGCTGAAGGACGGATGGCTGCGTGATCCCAAGGTCATTGCTGAAATGACCAAGGGCCGCCCGTACTATATCCTTGGTGAAGTGAACCGGGCGGGCGAATATCCCTTCACCTCTGGCCTCACGATCATGAACGCCATCGCTGCGGCGGGTGATTTCACGTACCGGGCCGACAAGAAGAAGATCATGGTCACCAGCGCCGACACGGGCGTCGAACGCGAAGTGAAGCTCTCGCCGACCACGCCGGTGCAGCCCGGCGACCGGATCCGCATCCTCGAGCGCTATTTCTAGACGCGTCGCCCGGGAGCCGCCGCCAGTTGCACCTGCTGGCAGGGGAATTGCCTTGAAAGCCGGGCCTCTATTGAGCGAGCAACGGGCTGCGCTTGGGCGGCCATTGGAGCGGCGGTTGCGCACTCTCTTCCCTGTGGCGGCGGGTCTCTTCCTCGCTGCGTATCCGGCCTCCGCGCAGAGCGCAGGCCTCGCCGACATACTGGCGGCGAATGCAAACTGCGAATCCGTGGCGGACGCCAGGGCATCGCTGGAACGCAACCTCGCCCAGGCCTCGCCGGACACGAGCCAGGACGCCATCATATCGGCCTTGCGCGAGGTCGCCGGCCGCGATGGTCTTTGTACTGAGTTAAAGGCGGCCGCCGGCGATTTTGCCGATCAGGCGCTGGCGGAGAGCGTGACGGCGACCGATGAGGCCGTCTCCTCTGCGTCAACCTCCATCGTGGCGGCGACGCTGGCCGAAGCCGAGCGCCGTGCTGCAAACCTCAAATTCGAAGTGG
Organism: Hyphomonadaceae bacterium; assembly: GCA_036554545.1. Lineage (GTDB taxonomy): Bacteria > Pseudomonadota > Alphaproteobacteria > Caulobacterales > Hyphomonadaceae > UBA7672. The sequence goes on along the minus strand of DATBNA010000123.1, from coordinate 7,744 downwards.
CGCCACCGCCTCGCTTCATGACCAAGGAGAGGAATTCACGGCCCTGAAATGGACGCCTGTCCGGGAAGCTCTAGTTAGCCCAAGGGGAAGACTCCCGCGTGTTAACTACCCGGCGCCGCCAGATTGGGCGGCCCTTTTCTTGCTACCCGCCCGGTGCAGGCCGGCCTGTGAAGGTGAAAAAGCGCATGAAGTTCGGTTTTAAGCAGATCGTATTGTCTACTGTATTCGCCGGCCTTGCCGCCCCGGCAGCTCTTGCTCAATCGGCAGATAACCCGTTCGACCGTGGCCGCTACGTCGCGGTCACCGAGCGCAACCAGGTGGGGTTCGATCCTGAACCGATCCGGACCGGATCATTCGACGTCTGGTCCAGTCTCGGTCTCGACGCCGCCTACAACGACAACATCTTCGCCGAGGATGCAGGTCCGGACGACGACACCGTCATCCACGTTCGACCCGAGGTCGAAGCGCGTTCGAACTGGACTTCGCACGCTCTGACCGCAGGCTTCCGGGCCGACCATCGGGAATACGTTTCAAACGACGCCGAGACCTCCACCGACTACGACGCGTACCTCGATGGGCGCCTCGACGTACGGCGCTCCTTTGCGTTTACCGGCCGCCTCAACGCCGCGCATGTCACGGAAGACCGGTACGAGCCAGCTGGTTCAAACGCACCTGAACCTGCCCAGTACGAAACGCTGGGCGCCACGGTCGGGGCGCGTTTCCGCACCGACCGCATACAGCTCGAAGGCACGGTGGGCACGGTCGACCGCAACTTCAACACCGGATTCGAATATCGCGACGTGACCGAGAACGCAGTCTTCGCGCGCGCGTCCTATGCGGTGTCGCCGGACGTGGCGATCTTCGTTCAGGGAACGCGGTCCGAGCAGGACTATGACGATCCGGGCGACGCTCTTAACCCCAACCGTGACGGAACCCGCACCAACATGCAGGTTGGCGCGAGCTTCGAACTCCAGGCGCCGTTCCGCGGCGAGATAGCTGTCGGCTCAGAGGAAGAAGACAAGGACGATCCGACGCGGATCGACACCGACGGCCTGAGCGTCGATGGGCGGCTCTACTGGTTCCCGTCGCAACTCACCACGGTGACCATCCGGGCCGACCAGGGCGTGTTCGACCCCGGCATCGTCGAGGCCGCTTCGGCAGACCGCATGAACTACGGCGTCCGCGTCGATCACGAACTGCGCCGCAACATCATCATTTTTGGCGATGTTGGATTTGGAAGATACGAGTTTGAGGGCACCGCCATCAATCCGTACGACCGCGAGGACGAGTACACCGACCTGCGAGCGGGCTTTGCGTACAAGATCAACCCGCGGATGCACGCCGAGTTCAGCTATCATCTTCATAACCAGGAATCGAGCGGCGCCGACGCCGACCCGACCCGATTGTCGTTCGACCAGAACATCATTTCCGCAGGTCTGAAATTCTATCCGTAGCGGCTGCTCGCTTCACGGATACCTGTAGAGTTCGGAGTTAGCCCGTTGAACAAGGTTTATCCTCTCGATGTGACCTCGGGCTATCCCCGGGCCGCGGTCCTGCCGCCGCCATCGGCGCCGGAAGGCGAGGAGATGATCACGGTCCAGCGGGTGCTGCGGGCGGTTCGCCGGCGGCTCAGCCTGATGATCGCCGTGTTCCTGCTCACCTTCGCGGGCGTTGCGGTGTGGAGCTTCCAGCTCAAGCCCGCCTATTCGGCAACATCGCGGGTGATCGTCAACTCGCGCGACCAGAACGTCATCGACATCAGCGCCGTTCTCGCCGGCATGCCGACGAACCCGGCCATCGTGGACACGGAAGCAGAAATCCTCCGCAGCCGCACGCTGATCGAGAAGCTGGTCCGCCGGATGGACCTGGTGAACGACCCGGAATTCAACTGGGCCAAAGCCGAGCCCAGCGACATGGACAAGCGGATCAACGCCATCAAGAGCTTCATCAAGAGCCTGATGCCGTTCGGAAACAAGAAGACGGAGCCGCAGCCGGCTGGGCCGCCGCCTGATCCGGCCGAGGCTGAGCGGAACGAGATGGATGGCGTCGTTGGCGCGGTACGCGGTTCGATCTCCGTGAACCGCGTCGGTTCGACCTTGATCATCGAAATCACCGCGACCAGCCGTGATCCGAAGAAGGCCGCCAAGATCGCGAACACGCTCGCCGAAGTTTACCTCGACAACCAGCTCGATACGAAATACCAGGCCACGCGACGCGCACAAGCTTGGCTGGACGAACGCGTCGCTGAACTGCGCGAGGAAGTGCGCACTGCTGAAGGTGCAGTCGAAGCGCACCGCGCGCGTACCGGACTGCTTCGCACGGGCGACACGACGCTTGCAGAACAGGCGATCCGCGACCTGCAAGCGAACCTGACGGCCGCCCAGGCCGAATACACCGAGCGCAGCGCCCGCCTGCGCAACCTGAACACACAGATGCAGGCTGGCGGCGGTATCGACACCATTGCCGAAGCGCAGAACTCGCAGACGATCAACAGCCTGCGCAACGCGCAAAGCCTGATCACCACGCGCAAGGCCGACGTTTTCCGCCGCTATGGCGAGAAGCATCCGGAATATCAGCGCGTGCTTGTTGAGGAGGCCGACAACGCCCGGCTGATCGACGCCGAACTTCGCCGCATTGCATCCTCGCTTGAACAGGACGTGATGATCGCGAACGAGAAGGTTCAGACGCTTCAGAGCGCGCTCAACCGCGCCAAGGGCGAACTCGCCGTCAACAACCGCGCCGGTGTCGAACAGGCCGCGCTCGAGCGTGAAGCGCTCGCGAGCCGTACGCTGTTTGAGGAATTCAACAATCGCTTCAAGGAAACAAACCAGCTCGAGCCGATCACCGATCCGGACGCGGTGATCGACTCCTACGCGCCTGTCCCCGGCGGCCCGAGCTTCCCCAACACCAAGCTCAATCTGATGCTCGGGGTCATGCTTGGCCTCGCGCTCGCAGGGTTCGTCGGCTTGGTCGTGGAGCTGCTTGACAACTACATCTCCTCGCCTGAGGAAGCCGAGCAGGTTGCTGGGGTGCCCTACATCGGCCAGATCCCGCTGCTGCCCGCCACAGGCAATTTTGCCAAGGCCAAGATCAAGCCCGCCGAATACCTGATCGAGAAGCCGCACTCAGGCTTTGCCGAAGCCTACCGTCATCTGCGCGCCTCGATCATGTTTGCGGACATCGACAAGGCCGCGAAGACGGTGGCCGTAGTCTCGTCGCTGCCAAGCGAAGGCAAGACGAGCATGACCTACTGCCTCGGGCGCATGGCTGCGATGTCTGGCACCAAGACGATCGTCATCGACGGCGACATCCGGCTGCGCCAGCTGACCGAGATTTCCGGTGTGAAGGCCGAAGCCGGCCTGCTCGAATACCTGTTCGGCGAAGCGCGTCTTGCGGATGCCGTGATCACCGACGAGAAGACCGGCCTGCACATTCTGCCGCTCACCGACCGCAAGCATACGCCACGCGATGTCTTCGGCAGCCGCGCTTTCGATGCGCTGCTCAGCATGCTTCAGCAGACTTACGACCTGATCATCATCGACACGGGCCCGATTCTGCTGATGGCGGAAACCCGGGTGGTGACCTCGAAGGTCGATCAGGTCGTTGTCGCGACCCGCTGGCGCAAGACCAATCGCAGCACGCTGCGCGAAACGATGAAGGTCCTGCGCGATTTCCACGCCAACGTCGCCGGCGTCGTGCTGACGTTCGTCGACCTGCGCAAACGCGCACACCACGCCTACACAACGGCCGACTACAAGGCCTACGCAAAATACTACCACGATCATTGAGTGGATTGACCGAACTGGGTGGGCAGGACGCCTCGCACCTTCGGGTGCGGGGCGTTTCTGCGTTCAGCCCAGGGCTGCGAAGGCCTGTTCGAGATCGGCTGTCAGATCGGCTGGGTCTTCGAGGCCGACGCTTAGCCGGATCAGTGGTCCGCCGTAGTCGTGTCGGGTCGCCGTGCGCTTGAGCTGCGGATCGCAGTAGATGGCAAGGCTCTCGAAGCCGCCATAGGAGAAGCCAAGACCAAACAGCTCCAACGCATCGAGGAAGGCGTTGACCTGTTTTGTCGACGCCGGCTTGAGCACGAAGCCGAACAGACCGGACGCTCCTGAAAAATCGCGCTTCCACAACGCATGACCCGGGTCGTCTTCAAGCGCCGGATGAAGGACTCGCTGGACGTCGGGGCGCCTTTTCAGCCACCGCGCCACCTCCAGCGCTCCTGCCTGATGTTGCGCCATGCGTGCATCAAGCGTGCGCAACCCGCGCAAGGTCATGTAGGCGTCGTCCGGAGCGACATTCACGCCAAGATCGGCGATCGTCTCCTTGAGGCGCGTGATCAGGTCTTCGCGATCTGTGAGAATTGCGCCGTTGATGACGTCCGCGCCGCCGCTGACGTACTTGGTGTTGGCCTGGATCGACAGGTCGAAACCCAGCGCCAGCGGCTTGTAGAAGACGCCCGCGCTCCAAGTGTTGTCCATCGCTGTCACCACGCCTGCCGCTTTGGCCGCCGCAGCGATTGCAGGTGCGTCAGCGACCTCGAACGTCATTGATCCAGGGCTTTCGAGGAAGATCAGCCTTGTATTCGGTCGGATCAGTTTTGCGATGCCGGCGCCGATCGTGGTATCGAAATACTCTGTATCGCATCCCCAGCGTTTCAGGGTGCGGTCGCAGAAGCGGCGTGTCGGTCCATAGATGTTGTCGCCGACAAGGATATGGTCGCCTGACGAGGCGAACGCCAGGAACGGTATGGTGCACGCCATGAGGCCTGACGGCGCGAGCGCGCAGTGCTGGGCCTCTTCGACTTCCATAAGCGCCTGCTTGAGCGCTTCATGCGTTGCGGTGCCGTGACGGCCATAGGTCCATCCGCCGGGCGCGAAAAGCCTGTCGGCGCTTTCGACAATCACGGTCGAGGCGCGCTGCACCACGGGGTTCACGCCGCCCTGCGTCAGCTTGCGATCCCGGGCTGCGTGCGCGAGGCGCGTCGAAAGCCTGCCTTTTCTTGAGCTGGAAGAGCCTGGCTTATTCGGGCCGGAACTCATTGCCTCAGCCTGTCTCGACCGGAGTTGCTGTCTGCGGGGCGCCCCATTCGCACCAGGATGCATCGTAGACGGCCGCATCATCATGCCCGACGAGCGATTGCGCCAGCGCCAGAATGGCGGCGGTCGTCCCCGATCCGCAGGTGTTGATGATGGGCTTCGACAGATCGACGCCGGCCTTTGCAAACACCTGGCGGATCTCTGCCTCTGGCTTCATGAAGCCGTTCTTCACCACCTCGTTGAAGGGCACGCTATAGGCGCCCGGCATATGACCCTTGCGCAGACCCGGACGCGGCTCGTCGGCCTCGCCCTTGAACCGCGCTGAAGACCTTGCATCAACGACCTGCGCCGATCCGGCGAGCGCCTGCTTCACCTGTTCGATATCCCGCACGAGATCGCGGCGCGGCCGCACCGTGAAGTGCCGATCAGCCTGGAAGTGAGGCGGCAAGTCCTCGATCGCGCCGCCTGCCGCCCGCCAGGCTTCAAAGCCGCCGTCGAGTACGGCGACGTCTTCGTGCCCCATCACGCGGAACATCCACCAGACGCGCGCCGAAGCGAGAAAGCCGTTCTGATCGTAGCAGATCACACGATGCCCATCGCCGAGGCCGAGACGACGCACGCGCGAGGAAAATTTCTCCGGCGGCGGCAACATATGGGGAAGGGGACTGTCGGTATCCGCGATGTCGTCGATATCGAAGAAACGGGCGCCTGGAATGTGGTGAGCGTCGTAGACCTGCCTTCCGGTGCGCGACTCGGTCGGCATGTACCAGGTGCAGTCGAGTACGCGTACGTCGGGGGCGGTCAGATGGGACTTCAGCCACTGGGCAGTGACAATCGGCTTTTCAGGCGTGAAATGCGCGACCATCGCAGGTGGAATCCTCAAGACGGGGAGCCGGGTTGGTCCACCTAGCCAGAGCGCCCTTCACGCGCAAGGCGAAGCTCTTGTGAGCAGCGATCGAGAATGCATCTGCTGCGAGCCGCGCCACCGCCGCTACTGGTCACCTCTTCGCCCGTCGGGCGAGGCTTCGCGTGCGGGAAGAATGCGTTTGTGCGTTGCAGCGCAGGTGTATTGGAACGTTACACCGGCGTCACCGAAAGACCCCCGAAATGAATATGTTTTGTTGGGTTCGCGCGGAGGGAGAACGTCCTTGTTTGCAGCGCGGTATGGGAGTTTCTGTCGGTTAACGGGCTGTTAGCTCCCGCGCGCTGGGAAAAGTGGCTGGAAAGTTCGCCTGCCGGGGACGGTGAAGGGGGCGAATCCAACGCACCGACCTCCACGCGATGCCCTCTTTGAGGGCAGGAGTTGTTTGGTTTTCAGGCCGGCGAGGCTGGTCTGTCTATTGCGTAATGGTGTCCGGCTCAGGCGGCGCGGACTGGGGTTGTAGTTATGAAGAATGGCAGCGGCGTAGAAGCCGGCCGGCTGGGCGTATGGAGTGGCTCACCCCCAGCTGAGATCACAAAGGTCCAGAACAGCGGTTTGAAGCGCTTCTTGGATCTGCTGATCACGATTCCGGTCGTGATTTTCGGATCGCCCCTGCTCATCCTGATCTATGCTCTTCTCAAGATTTTCGATCCAGGCCCTGCGCTGTTCACACAGCTTCGCGTCGGCAGGGACGGCAAGACGTTCACTGTCTACAAGTTCCGCACGATGCGCGTAGACGCACAGCAACGCCTGGATCAGCTGCTCGCCAGCGATCCGGCCGCTGCCGCAGAATGGGCGCAGTTCCAGAAGCTGAAGCACGATCCGCGCGTGACTCTGCTCGGTCGCATCCTGCGCAAATCCAGTCTGGATGAGCTGCCGCAGCTTCTCAACATCGTTCGTGGCGAGATGTCAGTCATCGGACCACGTCCCGTTACGTCGGCTGAAGTTCATCGCTATGGCATCGACTATCCCTACTACGTGGCCGTCCGCCCGGGCGTACTTGGCCTGTGGCAGGTATCCGGCCGCAATCGGCTCACCTATCCCGAACGTATCGCTCTTGACGTGAAGTACGTGCGGACCTGGACGATCTGGTCCGACGTGGTGATCCTGTTGCGTGCGATTCCGGTCGTCCTGTTCGGCCGCGGCGCTTACTAACAGCCCGGACTCGCCTTTTTTACCTGCGACACTGTCTGGAACTCGCTCCCGCAAGGCGCGTTAATGCGCTTGGTGCTACCGGGGTGCGGGAACACTGTAACGCAATGGGGGCCTTTTATCCTGTTAGGCGAGTGTGCATCAGCTTTCGGTTGACCGATATTTAAGGGGCCGCCCCAAGGGTCACGGGGTAGCTTGGATGACGTGATGGGACGCGCACAGACACTTCCGCCCGGAGGCATCTTGGATCGCATGGACGATCTTCGCGACGCAGGAGGGGAGCCACCCGACCCCCTCGAAGGCGAGCCGAAGTACGCGGCCTGGAAGGTCACGCTGTTCGTGATCCTGTTCTGCGGGGCGTTCTGGGCTGGGCTCAGCTATCTGGCGATGCGCCTGTTCGGCTGATCACACAGGACGTCAGGTTTCATACCAATCCGGCGTCGGCAGGCCTTTCTCCTTGAGGAAAGCGCCGTTGTAGAGCTTGGACAGGTAACGGTTGCCATAGTCGCAAAGCACGGTGACCACTGTAGATCCCTTGCCGATCTGCTTTGCGAGCTGAATGGCGCCGGCGATATTGATGCCCGAAGAGCCGCCCAGGCACATCCCTTCCTCGCGCGTTAGGTCGAACAGG
>DATBNA010000075.1:0-1776 GCA_036554545.1 Hyphomonadaceae bacterium | reverse complement strand
CCGCGGAGTCGAACCCGTCGCCTTGGATGGGACCGTTGACGATCGTCTTCGGCAAGTCGAGCGACAGGAAATAGGGTACTTGGGAAATCAGGACCAGCGCCACGATGAGCAGCTGATCGCGCCAGCTGTGCCGCAATATATATTTGAAAAGATTGGATTCCATGCGGATCGCACGCCCCGACGCGGGCTGGCAGGCGCCGCATCGGCGCCAAGCCGTCACGATACTGTAAGTTCGCCAAAGCGGCAAACCCGCCCCATCCGAGCCCGCCGCGTTGCATTGCGAGGCGCGCCGGGCGATGGATTGTTCGCGACTTCGCGCGACAGCCGACATCCGATCAACCCCTTATAAACAGAGGCGTTTTGTGTTCTTGACCGCGTCCGCCGCCTGATGTTCGGCAAACGTCTCGGCTGGAATAGGCCTGATCATCCCGCGAAACACGCTTTCCGAGTTTCCGGGGCGTATGGCATAGTTCCTGAGGGGAATTCATTCATTGCTGTTGTAGGGGGCGCGTGATGCCCAGGCGCCAACCGGGTGCTCGCAGCAATTCGCGAGTGCTGATTTACAGTCACGATACCTTCGGCCTCGGGCATCTGAGGCGATGCCGCGCCATTGCGCACGCGCTGGTCGAGCACAACAAGGATCTGTCGGCCCTGATCCTCACGGGATCGCCGATCATCGGCAGTTTCGATTTCCGTGCTCGCGTGGATTTCGTTCGCATTCCCGGCGTCATCAAGCTGCGCAACGGCGGCTACACCTCGCTGAGCCTGCTGATCGACATCGAAGAAACGCTGGCGATGCGCCAATCGGTCATTCATCACACGGCCGACATCTTCGATCCCGACCTGTTCATCGTCGACAAGGAGCCGCTGGGCCTGCGCGGCGAGGTCAAGCACACGCTGGAGATGCTGAAGGACCGCGGCGTGCCGCTCATCCTCGGGCTGCGCGACGTCATGGACGAGCCCGGATTGCTGGCGCCGGAATGGGAGCGCAAGAACGTGCTGCCGGCGCTGCGCGACCTCTACGACGACATCTGGGTCTATGGCCTGCCGCAGATCTGCGATCCGCTGACCGGCATCAACCTGCCGCGCTCGGTCCGGCAGAAGATGACCTACACCGGCTACCTGCAGCGCAGCCTGCCGACCAAGCCGACGGCGCCGACACCGCTGTCCAAGATCTCCGAACCTTTCATCCTGGTCACCACGGGCGGCGGCGGCGACGGCGAGGCGATCATCGACTGGGTCCTGCGCGCATACGAAACCGATACCGGCCTGCCTTACCCGGCACTGCTGGTGCTGGGACCCTTCATGCATTCGGATCGGCAGGCGGAGTTTCTTCTCCGCGCCAGCCGACTCAAGCGGGTGGAGGCCATCACCTTCGACGCCCAGCTCGAAAGCCTGATGGCGCGGGCGATCGGCGTCGTGGCCATGGGCGGCTACAACACGTTCTGCGAAATCCTGTCCTTCGACAAGCGGGCGGTGATCGTTCCGCGGACCGTCCCACGGATGGAGCAGTATATTCGGGCGGTCCGCGCCCAGGAGCTGGGGCTGGTCAGCGTGCTCACCGATGACGACCGGCACGACCCGCGGGTGATGGCGACCGCCCTGCGCCAGTTGCCGCAACAGAAGCTGCCGTCCCAGGTTGTCGTCCCCGGCCTGCTCGACGGCCAGCGGAACGTCTTCCGGCTGGCGGACCGCTGGCTGGCGCACGGCCGCCAGGAACGACTCAGCCTGACCGCCGGCCGGTCGCCGTAAGCAAAGCCGGGCGCCGCGAACCAC
>DATBNA010000052.1:0-3866 GCA_036554545.1 Hyphomonadaceae bacterium | reverse complement strand
GTGGTTCGGTTACAAAACCCTGCACGACGGCACCGGCACAAGGCTTGGAGCCAAGGCCCCTGGCGGCTCGTTCGCCTGGTGAGTCGCAACAACTCCAATGTACCCGAGCCGGGAAAAACGGCCGCTCCCGGGGCGCGTGAGACACGCGCATCAGGCTGGCAGCAATGCCAGCACAGGAACTACCCACGGCGCTGACCCACGCGCCCCGCTCCCTCATTGAAGAGGGAGAGAACTGCAGCGACACGGACGGCAGCGCGCCGGTCCGATTGAGGAATTGCGTGTGTCACGCCCTGCCGATCAGCTTCAGCCACTCGTCCTCGGTCAGCACCTTGACGCCGAGCTTCTCGGCGTCCGCGAGCTTCGAGCCTGCGCCCGGCCCCGCGATCACCATGTCGGTCTTCTTCGACACCGAGCCAGACACCTTGGCGCCGAGCGCAATCGCCTGCTCCTTCGCCTCGTCCCGTGTCATGCGCTCCAGCGAACCGGTGAATACCACCGTCTTGCCGGCGACCTTGCTGTTGGACGTATCCGCCATCTGGTAGGGCGTCACCGTCACCGCCTTCACCAGCGCGCGGACAACCTCGCGATTATGCTTCTCGGCGAAGAAGTCGACCAGCGCCTCCGCCGCCACTTCGCCGAAGCCGTTGATCGCAGCCAGCGCCACCAGGTCCTCGCCCGGCCCGCCCTTCGCGGCGGAAAGCATCTGCGAGCGGAAGGTCGCCCAGTCGCCATACTCCCTGGCCAGCGCCGCGCGCGCCTTGGTGTTGAGGCCCGCAATTCCCGAGAGCGCGCCTTCCAGGCTGCTGTCGAGAGACGCCGGCGGCTTCGCCGGAAGCTCGGAAGCCGCAGCCAGCAGCTTGTCGCGCGCGCCGGGGCCAACGCCCTCTACGCCTTCCAGCCGCCGATACGCATCGTTCGGCCGCTGGCCCGCCGCCTTCTCGACGGCCTCCTGCAGCGCCTCGAACGAGCCGAACTGCCGCGCCAGCAGGAGCGCGTTGGTCTCGCCGATGTGCCGTATGCCAAGCGCGTTGATGAAACGGTCGAGCGGCTGGGTGCGCGCCTTGTCGATCGCATCGAAAAGCTTCTTCGCGGAGGTCTCGCCATAGCCCTCCCACTCTTCGAGCGGCGGCTTGCCCGCCGCCTTGATCTGCTTTTCCAGCGAGAAGATGTGCTGCGGCGCCTTGAGCACGCCGGCTTCGAAGAACTCTTCGATCTGCTTGGCGCCCAGGCCCTCGATGTCGAAGGCCCGGCGCGAGACGAAATGCTTCAGGCGCTCCACCGCCTGCGCCGGGCAGATCAGTCCGCCGGTGCATCGCCGATCGACCTCTTCATCCCCATCCCCCGCGCCGCGCACGGCTTCCGAGCCGCAATAGGGACACGTGTGCGGAAACTTGTAGTCTTCCGCATCCTTCGGCCGCTTTTCCTCGACCACACGCACGATTTGCGGGATCACGTCGCCGGCCCGCTGAATGATCACCCAGTCCTTCAGCTTGACCCCGAGCCGCGCGATCTCGTCCTCGTTGTGAAGCGTGGCGTTCGAAACGGTGACGCCGCCGACGGTCACCGGCTGCAGCCGCGCCACCGGCGCGAGCTTGCCCGTGCGTCCCACCTGTATGTCGATGCCCAGCAGCTGCGTCATCGCCTGCTGCGCCGGGAATTTGTGCGCCACCGCCCAGCGGGGCGAGCGCGAAACGAACCCGAGCCTCTGCTGCCAGTCGAGCCGGTCGATCTTGTAGACGACGCCGTCGATGTCGTAGTCGAGCGAGGCGCGCTTCGCCTCGATGCTGCGATAGACCTTGAGCAGCTGTTCTGCGCTGGTTGCGCGCTTCATGTCCGGGTTCACCGGCAGCCCCCAGGCCTCGAACTTCTCGACCGCCTCGGTCTGCGTCCTGGCGAAGTCGTCCGAGATGAAGCCCCAGGTGTAGGCGAAGAACTTCAGCGGCCGCGACCGCGTAATCTCCGGATTCTTCTGGCGCAGGCTGCCGGCGGCGGCGTTGCGCGGGTTGGCCGGAACCTTGCGCCCCTCTTCCGCCTCGCGGTCGCGAAACTTCTCGAAGTCCGCCATCCGCATGTAGATCTCGCCGCGCACTTCGATGCGGCTGGGAATGCCGCGGCCTTTCAGCTTCTCCGGCACGTCCTTAATCGTGCGGACATTTTCGGTGACATCCTCCCCCTCGGCGCCGTCGCCGCGCGTGGCCGCCTTCACCAGCGCGCCGTCTTCGTACAGCAGGTTGCACGACAAACCGTCGATCTTCGGCTCGGCCGTGACTGCGATCTCCTCGTCTGCCTTGAGGTTGAGAAAGCGCCGCACGCGCGCGAGGAAATCCGTCACTTCCTCATCGGAAAAGATGTTGTCGAGCGACAGCATCGCCTTGAGGTGCTTGACCTTCCCGAACGCCCCCGCAGGCGCGGCGCCGACCGCTTCGCTCGGACTGTCGGCACGCTTCAGCGCCGGAAACTTCGCTTCGATCTCGCCGAGCCGCAGGCGCAGCCTGTCGTATTCGGCGTCGCTGATCTCCGGCGCATCTTCCTGGTAATAGGCGGCGTCCGCCTGGCGTATCGCCTCGCCAAGCTTCTTCAGCTCGGCCCTGGCTTCCTTTTCCGTGAGCTTGGCGACAGGCGTATCTGGCATGCCCGATCTATAGCGGGCTCTATGCGCCAGCCAACAGCCTTCCCGCCGCCGCGCGCGCTTCGCGTGTCACATTCGCGCCTGCCAGCATGCGCGCGATTTCTTCCTTGCGGGCTTGTCGGCCCAGCATGTCGACCGAGGCCACGATTTCGCCGCCAGCTTCCGCCTTCGACACCCGCAGCTGCCGCGCAGCCGCCGCTGCAACCTGTGGAGAATGCGTGATGGCCAGCACCTGCCGGTCCTTGCCCAGCCGCGCCAGCCGTTCGCCGACCGCCGCCGCCACGGCGCCGCCGACGCCCATGTCGGCTTCGTCGAACACCAGCGTTCCGCAGGACGATGCGCCTGCCAGCACGACGCTGATGGCGAGCGCAAACCGCGCCATCTCGCCGCCTGATGCGATCCGGCTCAGCGGCCCGAAGCCGGCGCCTGGATTGGTCTCGATCTCGAACGCAACTTCATCCCGCCCCTGCGGCCCCGGTTCGACGCGCGGCGCCACGGACACCCGGAACTTCGCCTTCTCGAGCTTCAGCGGGGCGAGTTCACCCGCCACCGCCTTCGCCAGCTTCTTGGCCGCCGCCTCGCGCCTGGCTGTCAGCCGCGAAGCTGCATCTTCATACGCTGCCCGCGCCTTGCCCTCGGCTTCGAGCGCCGCGGCAAGCGCGCCATCGGAATGCTCGATCTCGTCGAGTTGCAGCCGCAGCCGCCGGCGCAGACCCGCCAGCTGGTCGGGATCGACATCGTGCTTGCGCCCCGCCGCCCGCAATGCAAACAGCCTTGTCTCGGACGCCTCCAGCGCCGCCGGCGAAAACTCGCAGGCGCTGGCCGCCGCATCGAGCGCCGCACGCGCCTCGCCTGCCTCGATCAGCGTCCGTTCCAGCGCCTCGCACGCCGCCCGCATCCGCACCGCCAGCTCGCTGGCCGCGCCTTCGCCGGTGAGCCCCGGCGCAGACAATGCACGCGACACCGCCCGCCCCGCATTGGCCAACGCACCGTCGACATTTGCCTTCGCCAGGAACTGCGCCGCAGCGCCGATCGCTTCGGCCACCCGCTCGCCGGCCTGCATCGCCGACCGGTCCAGCGCCAGCCTGTGCGTTTCGCCTTCCTGCGGGTCCAGCGCATCAAGCTCGTCAAGCGCATGAACAAGCCACGTCCGCTCCGACGCCGCCCGCGTAATCCGCGCCTCCAGCGCGGCTCGCGCTTCCTCGGCGCAACGCAGCGCCGTCCATGTGCGCGCAGT
>DATBNA010000041.1:0-2880 GCA_036554545.1 Hyphomonadaceae bacterium | reverse complement strand
GCGGCAACGACACCACCCGCAACTCGATGACCGGCGGCGTCTACGCCATGAACAAATGGCCGGACCAGTTCGAGAAGCTGAAAGCCAATCCTGCGCTCATTCCCTCGGCGGTATCCGAAATCATCCGCTGGCAGACCCCGCTGGCCTACATGCGCCGCACTGCGCTGGCGGACTTCGAACTGGCCGGCAAGACGATCCGCAAGGGCGACAAGGTCCTGATGTGGTATGTCTCGGGCAATCGCGACGAGACTCAGTACACGCGGCCCAACGACCTCTGGATCGAGCGGCCGATGGTGCGCCGGCATCTTTCCTTCGGCTTCGGCATCCACCGCTGCGTCGGCAACCGACTCGCCGAACTGCAGCTGCAGGTGCTGTGGGAAGAGATCCTCAAGCGCTTCGAGCGCATCGAGGTGCTGGAGGAACCCAGCCGCGTGCCGTCGTCCTTCGTGAAGGGCTATTCGCGCATGATGGTGCGCGTGACGCCGAAGGCATAGATCAGGCGCCGAGCGCCGCCAGATCGATGGGCAGGCTGCGGATGCGCTGGCCGGTCGCTGCAAAGATCGCGTTGCACAAAGCTGGTATCGCCGGGGGGAGGGCAGGTTCGCCGAGGCCGGTCGGGTTGTTGTCCGACAGGAGGAAATCGACCTGCACCTGCGGCGCCTGGCTCATGCGCAGGAAGGGGTGCTCGGCGAATGTCCTCTCCTTCACCCGGCCATTCTCGAGCGTGATCTTCTGCCCCAGCGCCGAGCCGATGCCGTCGAGCGCCGAGCCTTCGCACATCGCCGTGGCGCCCAGCGGATTGACGATCTGGCGGCCGACATCGCCGACGATCCAGACCTTGTCGATCTTGAGCGCGCGCTCGCGCATCGAGACCTGCACGACCTCGGCGAAATAGCCCTGGTGCGAGTAGTAGAATGCAACGCCCTTGGCTGACCCTGCAGGCAGCTTCCTGCCCCAGCCGGACGTCTCGCCAACCTTCGCCAGCACGGCGTGCATGCGGTTCGCGTCAAAATTGCCGGGCGATCCGACGCGCGCGGCTTTCAGGAGTTCAAGGCGGAATTGCAGCTGGTCCTTGCCGGCCGCATGGGCCAGTTCGTCGATGAAGCCCTGGAAGGCGAAGCCCAGCGCGTTGCTGCGCGGCGCGCGCAAGGGTCCTGTCGGCGCTGCGAGCGGCATGAGCGAGGCGCCATAGGCGAGGTTGGGCACGTAGCTCGCCGGAAACTCTCCCTGCGCCATGTCGGAGCTCGGCGCGAACCGGCCATCGCGTCCGAAAGTGACGAAGTGATCCTTGAAGGCGATCAGCTTGCCGTCGCTGTCGAGCCCTGCCTTGAAATAGTGCCAGCCGGCCGGGCGATAGAAATCATGCTGGAAGTCGTCGGCGCGCGACCACAACAACTTCACCGGCTTGCCCACGACCTTTGCGACCGCAATGGCCTCGGCGACGAAGTCCGATTGTCTCCGCCTCCCGAATGCGCCGCCGGCGCGCACGATGTGCAGCCTGATACTGCTTTCGGCAGTGTTGAGCGCGCGCGCCGCATAGGCGCGGGCCTCGCCTGGCATACGGCTCGGCGTCCAGATCTCCGCCCTTGATCCTGTGTTCGGGTCGCCAGTAATCTGCACAACGCAGACCTGCGGCTCCAGCGTGGCGTGCGCGATGAAGGGATAGTGGTAGGCGGCCTCGATCACTTTCGCCGCCTTGCCCAGCGCTGCATCGGCGTCGCCATCGGAGCGGATCGACTGTGCTGGCGCCTGTTTCGAGAAGGCGGCCGCCTGTGTTGCGAAGCCCGCGCTGCTCTGCGCCGCGGCTGGTCCTTCGTCCCATTTGACGACCAGCTTTTCGCGCGCTTTCTCGGCATGCCACCAGGAGGTCGCGACGATAGCGACGCCGTCGAGCAGCTCCTCGGGATTGCCGTTGCCATGGACGATGAAGGCGTCGTGTACGCCGGGCTGCGCCTTCACGACATCCGCATTGAAGGAAACCGCCTTGCCGCCGAACACCGGGCATTTCTGATAGACCGCATGCAGCATGCCCGGCACGGAGACATCGATGCCGTAGAGCGGCTTGCCTGTGACGATGCTCGGCGCGTCGACGTTCTTCGTCGGTTTGCCGATGATCCTGAAGTCCTTCGGATTCTTGAGCGGGACGGTCGCAGGGTCGGGCGGGGCGATGGCCGCCGCGCGCGCCGCCAGCTCGCCATAGCCGATGGAGCGTTTGCTCGCATCGTGATGCACGCGCCCTGACGCTGTACGCAGGCTCGCCTCTGGCACGCTCCACTGCGCCGCTGCGGCCTTGACCAGCATCGCTCGCGCGGTTGCGCCGACGCGGCGCATCGGCTCGTAGTGCGTCGGCGTGCAGTTGCTGCCGCCTGTGGCCTGCCGGCCATACTTTGCTGCGTCCGCCATCGCCTGTTCGACGCGGACATCCTTCCAGTCTACGTCCAGTTCCTCGGCGATCAGCATGGGCAGCATCGTCTTCACGCCCTGGCCCTGTTCCGGGTTCTTGGACATGATGGTGACGATGCCGTCGGCGGCGATGCGCACGAACACATTCATCTCGCCACCGCCTGTCTGCGCCGAGACGTCCATCAGCTCCGGAACGGAGAACGAGAGCAGGAGGCCGCCGCCAACGGCGACGCCGACTTTCAGGAAACCGCGGCGTGATGCGTTCACTTCGTCGCGGCCGATGCTCTTGCGGGTCATCCTGAGGGTCATGGTCATTCCCCTGCGATCGCGCGTGAATCAGTGGTGGGAAGTCCGGCTGCTTCCTTGATGGCGGCGCGGATGCGCGTGTACGTCGCGCAGCGGCAGATGTTGCCGTCCATCGCGCTGTCGATGTCGGCATCCGTCGGCTTCGGCCTGGCGGAGAGCAGGGCGGTCGCC
>DATBNA010000027.1:0-5946 GCA_036554545.1 Hyphomonadaceae bacterium | reverse complement strand
AGGCGGTGCAGGAGCTCTTCCCCGGCACGCAGGTGACGATCGGGCCGGTGGTCGAGGACGGCTTCTACTACGACTTCGCGCGCAAGGAGCCGTTCTCGACGGAAGACTTCGCCAGGATCGAGGCGAAGATGAAGGAGATCGTGGATCGCGATCTGCCCATCAACCGCGAGGTCTGGTCGAAAGACGACGCCATCGCGCACTTCAAGAAGATCGGCGAGGACTACAAGGCGCAGATCATCGACGACATCATCCCGCCGGGCGAGGCGATCACGCTCTACAGTCATGGCGGGCAGTGGAGCGACCTGTGCCGCGGGCCGCACCTGCCGTCGACGGGCAAGCTGCCGAAGGCGTTCAAGCTGACGAAGCTGGCGGGCGCATACTGGCGCGGCGATCATCGCAACGAGATGCTGCAGCGGATGTACGGCACGGCGTGGGCCAATGACGCCGACCTGCAGGCGTATCTCAAGCGCGTCGAGGAAGCCGAAAAGCGCGACCACCGGAAAGTCGGCCGCGAGCTCGATCTCTTCCACATGCAGGAAGAAGGCCGCGGCATGGTGTTCTGGCACGAGAAGGGCCTCACGCTGTGGCGCACGATCGAAGCCTACATGCGCCGACGTCTTGCCGCAGCCGGCTATATCGAAGTGCGCACGCCGCAGGTGCTGGACAAGCGCTTCTGGGAGCAGTCCGGCCACTGGGAGAATTATCGCGAGAACATGTTCGTGGCGGAGACAGCGGAAGAAGAGACGTTGGCGCTGAAGCCGATGAACTGCCCGGGCCACGTGCAGATCTTCAAATTCGGGCAGAAGAGCTATCGCGACCTGCCGCTGCGCATGGCGGAATTCGGCGCCTGCCACCGCTATGAACCTTCGGGCGCGCTGCACGGGCTGATGCGCGTGCGGGCGTTCACGCAGGACGATGCACACATCTTCTGCCGCGAGGACCAGATCGAAGAAGAAGTCTCGGCCTTCATCAAGCTTGCTTCGTCGATCCATGAGGATTTCGGCCTCACGCGCGACCACATCACGCTCGGCACGCGCCCGACGCCGCGCGCCGGCACCGACGCGTTCTGGGACATGGCGGAATCGCAGCTGCTCAACGCCGCACGCAAGGCGGGCGTAGAACCTGTCATAGCGGCGGGCGACGGCGCCTTCTACGCGCCCAAGCTGGACTTCCAGCTCAAGGACGCCATCGGCCGGACGTGGACGTGCGGCACGATCCAGAACGACTACGTTCTGCCGGAACGCCTCGGCGCCGAGTTCGTCGCGGAAGACGGCCAGAAGCACAAGCCGGTCATGCTCCACCGCGCGATCCTCGGCTCGCTCGAGCGCTTCATCGGCGTGCTGATCGAGAACTATGCCGGCGCCTTCCCGATGTGGCTTGCGCCCGTGCAGGTGGTCGTGGCGACCATCTCTGAACACGCCAGTGACTACGCAAAAGAGGCGGTAGCCGAGCTGAAAAAGGCAGGCCTTCGCGTCGACATCGACCTGCGCAACGAGAAGATCAATTACAAGATCCGGGAGCATTCGCTCCAGAAGATCCCGGTGATTGCGGTGGTCGGCGCCAAGGAAGCAGAAGAGCGCAAGCTGGCGCTGCGCCGCTTCGGAAGCCAGGCGCAGGAAGTCGTGCTGCTAAGCGATGCGGCGAAGTTCCTCGTCGAGGAAGCCCTGCCGCCGGACCTGAAGCGCGCCAAAGAGGCCGCTCAGGCCGGAGGGTGAAGGCGAGGCGCGACATCGAGGGCGAGGCGCGGGTGTTGAACCTGCGCCTCCGACTCGGCCTTGTCGACCTGGCGGGAGTCGAACGGTGGGCCGAGCAGGCGCTGAATGCCGATAGCTCGCACGGCGAGCTGGTGGAACTTCGCATGGCGCAAAAGACCGGCGAGACGCGGACGCTCGTTGGCCTCATTGCGGTTGGCGACGAGCCGGAGGCGGCTGACGTCATGGATACCCTGGGCGCGATCAAGGCCGAGACGCAGACGCAGGAACAGTTGCGCCGTCTGGCCGATAATCTCGATCCCGTATTGCAGGAAATGAACAAGCGTCAGGGCCTGCCCGAGCTGTTGCAGCCGGCGCTTGGCCTTTCAGGCGCCTTCTGGCGGGCGCGCACGCAGTCGCAGGGAACCGTTGAGGCAGTTGAAGCGGAGATGCGGAAGCTGCTGCGTACGCTGCAGCAACGCCTGGCGGAGGCGCTTCGCGAAAGACATACAGATGGAGCCGATGAGCCGCCGAGGGTTTCCGCCATTGTGGTCAGCTATCGCACAGGTGAAGTGCTGTTCGATTGCCTGCAGGCGCTGACCGCCGATGCGGATGTGGCGGAGATCATCCTCGTGGACAACGGCAATCCGCCGGACACGCTCTCGCGCCTCGACGACTGTTTCGGGCGGTCCGGCAAGCTGAAGATCACGGGCGGCGGCGAGAATCGCGGTTTCGCAGCCGGCGTCAATCTCGGCGCCAGGATGGCGACCGGGAACCGGCTTCTCATTCTCAATCCGGACGCCATCCTGCAACCGGGCTCGATCGCTGCGCTGGAGGCTGCGCGAACCGGTCAGGCCGAACCGGTCGTGGTGGGCGGCAAGATCCACGGCAAGGATGGCGTCGAGCAGCGCGGCGCGCGCCGGCGCAGGCTGACGCTTCAGTCGGCTGCAGTGACATTCCTCGGCATGGGCTGGCTGCGTTCGATGAATCCTGCGTTCGTGAACATCAACCGCAATACAGAGCCGGAGCCTGCGGGCCCTGTCCCGATGGACGCGGTGAGCGGCGCCCTGATGTATATGTCACGCGCCGGCTTCGAGCGCCTTGGCGGTTTTGACGAAGGGTATTTCCTGCACGTCGAGGATCTCGACCTCTGCCGCCGGGCGGAGGCTGATGGTGGTTCAGTGATCTACACGCCTCATGCACGGGCGATGCATCACGGCGCCACCAGCGACGCGCCTGCTATCGCCGTCGAACAGCACAAGGCGGCGGGACTACGACGCTATTTCAGCAAATTCGCAGAGACCCAGGGCGAGCAGACGGCGGCGATGATCGTGGCGCCGCTGATATCGCTGGCGCTGGTCCTGCGAGCGAGGTTGAGGAAGCGCTAGTTCTCCAGCTCGGGCTCGACCTCTTCCTCGTCGCCGTCGCGGAGTTCGGGCGGTGGTCCGGACGATGGGCAGCCGCCGGGTTCGACCACCGCGGCGACGAGCACAGATGCATCGCCATTCGAGTAGTTCATCGCATAGCGGCGGGCGAGGCGAACGCAGCGGTCGGCCGCCGCGGCGTTGGCGATGAGTTCGTCGAGCGCCTTGCGGCCTTCTTCCTCGCCGGTGTTGATCAGCCAGGCGGGGCGATTGTCCTCTGCGATGGAAGGCAGCGCGGTGTTGGAAACCGGCGGCAGGTAGATCCTGTTGCCGAGATGGAAAACGAAGCTGGGCTCAGCGAAGGCGATTGAACGGATGATCTTCGGCGCGCGACCCTCGCAGCCGGATTGTTCCCACGCGGACGATCCTTCGGGGAAGGCGCAGACTTCCCGAAGGGCTGAGAGCGCGGCTTCCGTCGACAGGATCCACGACTGGTTCGGCAGGATGACGGCGCGATAGCCGACGCCGCCGACGATCGAGCACGCAAGCAGTCCCACCAGCACGCCCATCGCCATCTTCCTCCAGAAGAAATAGGCTGTGCCGGCGACGGCGAGGCCGATGAAGACAGTCGGCCAGATTCCGATGCCGGTCGCATTCCAGGCCTCGGCCCATTCGAACGCGACACGATCCCGGATGAGGGGGCTGAAGTCGGCAGCAGCGTCGGTGCGCAGCGAGGCGAGGACGGAGGGCGCCGCCAGCGCCGCGAGCAGAGCACTTACGACAAGGAAGATGCCGAGCGAGATCCAGCGGCCCTTCGTCCACTCGCCTGTCGAGAACCAGCGGTCAGCCGCCGCGCCCGCCATAAGCGCCAGTGCGGGATACATGGGCAGCGTATAGTGAAAGAGCTTTGTCGGCGCGAGTTCGAAGACAATCCAGGACGGCACGACCCAGCAGGCAAGAAACCGCCACGCGGCGGCTTCGGTGCTGTCAAATGCGAGCGCTTCGCCATTCTTGCCGCCGCCATTCTTGCGCATCTGCGCGAGTTTGGTGACGGCGAGCCAGATGCCGGGGATCAGCAGCAACGTGCCAGGCCAGAACAGCACGGGCAGCGCAGTCGTGTGCATGCCGGGCGGACCCCTGTGGCCCTCGGCTGCGCTGACGATCTTTTGGCCGAGGTCGACGGCGGCTGCCTCGAACAGGAACTCGCCTTCGGTCGCGATCTG
Source organism: Hyphomonadaceae bacterium (assembly GCA_036554545.1). Classification (GTDB taxonomy): domain Bacteria; phylum Pseudomonadota; class Alphaproteobacteria; order Caulobacterales; family Hyphomonadaceae; genus UBA7672. The sequence continues at coordinate 1,668 of DATBNA010000027.1, read as the reverse complement.
AACCGCGACATACCAGGGTATGGTGACGACGCAGAAAAGACTGATGCCGGCCCAGTGCAGCAGCGGCTTCGCCCAATCCGGCTTCCGTTCCCAGAGGAGCAGGGCGACGACGGTCGAGCCCATCACAAGGGGCGCGATCACGCCCTTGAGCAGCACGCCGATGGCGAGGCAGCCCCAGAAGAGGATGCTCATCGTCCTCTTGCCGCCGAGTCCGGCTCGCAGGCGGGCAAGAGCAGCCATACCGAGTGTGAGTATCCCGCACTGCGCCGCATCGGTCTTGGCGATATGCGCTTCCGTCGTCAGCAGGAGGCACGTGCCGAGCAGCGCTGCGCCGATGAAGGCGGCTCGCCGGTTGTTGAACAGCGCGACGCCGGCCCACATCGTCGCCATAGCCGCCAGCATGGCGCCGAAAAGCGAGGGAAGACGGTAGGCGCCAATGTCGCGTGCGTGGGCGCCGGACGTGGCTGCGACGGTCGCCGCCTGCATCCAGTGAATCGCGACGGGTTTCTTGTTCCTGAGATCGTTGTGATAGCGGATGACGACGAAATCGCCGGTCTCCAGCATTTCGGAACTGGCCTCGGCGAAGCGGCCTTCGTCGCGGTCCATGACAGGCATGGACAGCAGGCCCGGCAGGGCCAGGAAAAACACGATGGCGGCAAGCACCGGATAGGCCCAGCGGCTCTCGGTCAACCGATCGAAGGACGCCATCACGCGCTGAAATTCCCTCTGGAACCGGTTGATTCGCTGAAAATCCGCCGGGCGCGCGGACCATACCGGCTCCTGCCCGGGACGCCACCCGGTTTGTTCGCCTGCGACGGGAGGCCTCGCCCCCGGACCGGCTCTTGACCAGTTGGACCCTCGCCTGTCGGGGCAGGCCCGGCTATAGGGTCAGGATGGATGCGCGGGTACGAACGGCGGACAGCACTATGGCGAACGGCATCGAGGGCCGCCCGGAATTCAGCGTCGTGGCGCCTGTGCGCAACGAGGCGGACAATGTCGAGCAGCTGGCGAAGGAACTCGCCGAGACGCTCGCCGGCCGCGCCTACGAGATGATTTTTGTCGATGACTCGTCGATCGACGACACGCGCGCGCGCCTGCAGGCGCTGAAGGAAAAGTATCCGGCGCTGCGCGTCATCGGCCACCGCAAGAACGCAGGCCAGAGCCGCGCCGTGCGAACCGGCGTCAGCGCTGCACGCTCAAACATCATCGTCACCATCGACGGCGACGGACAGAACGATCCGACCGATGTGACGGGACTCGTCGGTCAGATCACACGCGCCGATGCGCCGCACAATCTCGGGCTGGTGCAGGGCCGGCGCGACAAGCGCGCCGATAGCGGCTGGAAACGGTTCGGATCGAAATTCGCCAACTCCATTCGCGGGGCGATCCTCAAGGACAACACGCCGGACTCGGGCTGCGGGGCGCGCGCCTTCCGGCGCGACGCCTATCTCCAGCTTCCCTATTTCGACCACATGCACCGCTATCTGCCGGCGCTGATGATCGCGGAGGGATTCACCGTGGAGGAGCGGGAGGTTGCGCATAGGCCGCGCAAGCATGGACGGTCGAACTACACCAATTTCGGCCGGCTGGGCGATGCCTGGTCGGACATGCAGGGCGTCATGTGGCTGCGGCGGAGACGCCGGTCTCCCGGCGGAATCGACGAAATCT
>DATBNA010000014.1:0-2642 GCA_036554545.1 Hyphomonadaceae bacterium | reverse complement strand
GCTGCCGCATCCCGCCGGAAAGTTCGTGCGGGAACTGGTGCAGCCTGCGCCGCGCTTCCGGGATACGCACGCGCTCCAGCCACTCGATGATGTGCTTCTCGGCCTCGGCCCCGCGCATCTTCCTGTGCCGCGCCAGCACCTCTTCCATCTGCGCGCCGACCGTCATGTGGGGCGTCAGCGATGTCAGCGGGTCCTGGAAGATCATCGCGATCTTCGAGCCACGTATCTGGTTGAGCTCCTGTCGCGACAGTTGGCCGATGTCCTGCCCGCCGAATTTGATCTCGCCGCCGACTTCCCCGTTGGACGCCGTCAGCCCCATCACCGCCAGCACGGTCTGGCTCTTGCCGGATCCGCTCTCGCCCACGAGGCCGAGGCATTCACCCGGCGCCACGTCGAACGACAGGCTCTTCACCGCCTCGACGCGTCCGTCGGGCGTGTTGAAAGCGACCGACAGGTCCTTCACGTCGAGAATAGGCTGGGCCAAGGCGAACTCCGCAAAGCACCGTCATTTCAACCCCGTGCATGGGCGAAATGAAACCCCCTCAATGCCGAGGCTGCCGATGACATCGCGACGCATGCGGCGCTAGGCTCGCGCCATGACCGATAAAATTGATTTCCCGCCCGTCTCCTCCGACGCCGTCCCGTGGGAGGAATCCAGCCACGGCCAGAAGTTCGGCAGCCGTTTCAGGCACCTCACGCAAGCAGTGATGGGCCTCGAGCGCAAATGGCATGTCGGTGTCGCTCTCGAGGAACTCCCGCCGGGCAAGCAGTCATGCCCGTTCCACTTCCACATGCTGGAGGAAGAGCATCTGCTGATGCTCGAAGGCGAATGCACGCTGCGCCTTGGCGACCGGCGCCTGCGCTTCAAGGCCGGCGACTACGCCGTCTTTCCTGCGGGCGTGAAGACCGGTCACTGTCTCATCAACGAGACCGACAAGCCCTGCCGCTACATCGTCATCGGCGAGAATAATCCCAACGAAGCCTGCGTCTACCCGGACTCGAACAAGGTATCGAACCGCTGGCTTGGAGAGCGTTACGATCGCGCCGCGCAGAAAGATTATTACGACGGCGAGGAGTAGCGCCCCGCACCCCGCGTACCAGTGACCGCTGATCCGTTGTTCCTGGGCGAAGCCGCCTTCATTTCGGCGGCCGGATTGTCGCTGCGTTTCGATACACCCTCGAAGGTCGCGGCGATGTCGATCCCGAGCGATGAATGCATAATATCGCCGCGCACAAAAGCGCCTGAGCACAGCTGCACGTTCTTCGCCTGGATATCCCCTTCGATTGAGCCGTGCACCACCACGCTCCCGGCGATCACGTCGCCCTTGATCGAACCACCGGCAAAGACAGCCAGATCCGCGGCCCGCACATCACCCTTTACAGCGCCATAGACATGCAGCGCAGTGGGAGCACTGAGCGTTCCGTCCAGCTCGACATTGGTCGAAAGGACCGAAGGACCCACATGGGCCTGCGGCGGCGTATCAACCTGGTCCTGAGCCGATGGCGCCGGCGGCGCAGGCGGTGGGACCGGCGCGGGAGCCGGCGCCGGAGCAGCCACCGCGGCGGGCTGTGGACTTCTGGCAAATCCGGTTGCCGCCTTCAGGCGGCCGAACGATGTCGTCAGCCTGCTTTGAAAATCGGCGTCACGCTTTGGCGTCGGTTTATCCGGATATCCCATTACGGCATCCTTTCAGCGGCGTCTGCCCGCCGTGTCCCCGGACAGACCTGCGATCTGGCTGTACGAGCCGGGAGCTCATCGCCCCCCGCGATCGACCGGCCCGTAGATCGACAGTCTCACGCTGAATCACCTATCGATATCGGGTTGTTTCCTATCCTGCTGCGCCCTTCATCAACAGCGCATCGATCTCTGCAGCAAATGGCATCGACTTCGTGAATTCCCACGTGCCTGCCGATCCCATCTCCTTAGCGGCGCCGATCATCGCGCTCATCGCTGCGGCGTGCATCATGCCGCCCGTCGAGATGCGCTTGACCCCGAGTTCGCCGACCTGCGCCACCGTCAGCATCTCTTTCCTCGGCCCGCGCACGATGTTGAACGGCCGGTCGATCGACTTGCACACCGTGCGGACTTCATCCGACGTGTTGAGCCCCGGCGCGAACAGCACATCGGCGCCTGCCTCCTGGTAGGCCTGCATCCGCTTGATGGTGTCGCCGAGATCCTGGCGGCCATGCAGATAGTTCTCGGCCCGTGCGCACAGCATGAACTTGAAGGGCAGCTTCTTCGCCGCTTCCGCCGCCGCCCTCACCCGCTCCGCCGCCTTCTCGATCGAATGGATCGGATTGCTGCGGTCTCCGGTAAAGTCCTCGATCGACCCGCCGACCAGTCCCGCCGCCGCGCCCTGCCTGATCGTCTCGGCGCAATCCTCCGGCTTCGGTCCGAACCCGTCCTCGAGGTCCGCCGCCAGCGGAACATCGATCGCCGGCGCCATGGCGCGGATGTGCTCCATCACATTCTCGCGCCCGGCATTGTAGTCGGGAAAGCCGATCGAGCGTGCATAGCCTGCGCTGGTCGTGGTCAGCGCCTTGAAGCCGAGCGCTGCAAGGATTCGCGCCGACCCCGGGTCCCAGGGATTGGGAATGACGAACACGCCCGGCGCCTTGTGCAGCGCTTCGAACGCGGCGGC